>CADBKB010000035.1 GCA_902795095.1 Oscillospiraceae bacterium | reverse complement strand
CGGAATGGAGCTCCACCAAAATGTCGATCTCCGGGGCCAGCAGGATCTGCTTGGCCTTCTCCTCGGAGAAGTCCACCCCCGCGCCCATGGCGCATACCTCGATGAGGCCGGCCTCGGAGCGGAAGGCCACATCCACCCTGTTCACGTCCACCTGTGCGCTGCTGTAGCCGATGGCGCACAGCACCCGGCCCCAGTTGGCGTCGGCGCCGAACATGGCCGCCTTGGTCAGCGACGAGCAGATGACGCTCTTGGCGACGATCTGGGCGGTTTGTTCATCCGCCGCGCCGGTGACGATGCACTGCAGCAGCTTCGTCGCGCCCTCGCCGTCGCCGGCGATCATACGGCACAGGCAGACCGTCACGGTGTTGAGGGCCTGCATGAACACGGCAAAATCTTCGTTTTCCTCCGTGATCTCCGGGTTTCCGGCCATACCGTTGGCCAGGATCGTCACCATATCGTTGGTGGAGGTATCGCCGTCCACGCTGACCATGTTGAAGCTTTTTCGCACGTCCGTGGACAGGGCTTTGTGCAGCATCTGCGCGGAAATGGCGGCGTCGGTGGTGAGGAAGACCAGCATGGTAGCCAGGTTCGGATGGATCATGCCGGAGCCCTTGGCGATGCCGCCCAGGCGGCAGGTCTTCCCGCCGAGGGTGAATTCCACGGCAACCTCCTTGGCCCTGGTATCGGTGGTCAGGATGGCCCGGGCCGCGTCGGCCTCGCCCTCGGGGCACAGCGCGGAAGCCAGCTCCGGCAGAGCGGAGACGATCTTCTCCACGGGCAGCGGCTGACCGATGACGCCGGTAGACGCCACCACAACGTCGGACGCGGGGATGCCCAGGGCCTCCCCCGTCGCCTGCGCCATGAGCTCGGCCACCTCGACGCCGTTCGCGTTGCAGGTGTTGGCGTTGCCGCTGTTGCAGATGATGGCCCGGGCTTTGCCGTCGGCCAGATGCGCCTTCGTGACCAGCAGGGGCGCGCCCTTGACCAGGTTTGCCGTATAGACCGCCGCCGCGTTGGCGGTCTTCTCGCTGAGGATCAGCGCCAGATCCTTCTTGGTCTGGTTGGCCCGGATGCCGCAGTGTGTGCCCGCGGCGGTATAGCCCTTGGGAGCGCATACGCTGCCTTCAATCCATTTCATTATAAACCCTCCAATTACAGCTCCAATCCGGCTGCCGGATCGAGGCCCAATACATAATTCATACATTCGATCGCCGCGCCGGAGGCGCCTTTGCCCAGGTTGTCATACCGGGCGGTCAGCAGAAGCCGCTCATCGCAGCCGGAGACATAGAGCTCCATGGTGTCCTTCCCCTGCAGGGCGTTGGCGGTGAGAAAGCCGTCGGGATCGGCGTAGTCCGCCACATGCACCAGGCCGCCGTCATACCATCGGCGATAGAACTCCCGCAGGGCCTCGGGGGCGGCGGTCTTCCGGAACTGCTGCCGGAACACCGGCACCGTGACCTCCATGCCGCTGTAGAAATCCGCCACGATGGGGCAGAATACCGGCGCGTGCTTCAGGCCGGTCACCGCCTGCATCTCGGGCAGATGCTTGTGCTGCTGGCTCAGCCCGTACTGCCGGGGCGCGCCATAGCTCTCGGGCCGGTCCGGCTCCTCATACTGGGCAATCATCTTCTTGCCGCCGCCGGAGTAGCCCGTGAGGCTGAAGCAGGTCAGCAGGACGTCGGGACTCAGATAGCCCGCCGCGACCAGCGGGTAGATCAGCGCAATGAAGCCGCTGGCATGGCAGCCGGGCACGGCGATGCGCTTCGAGCCGCGCACGGCCGCCGCATGGGCCTCGGAGAGCTCGGGAAAGCCGTAGGCCCAGCCGGGGGCGGTGCGATGGGCAGTGGAAGTATCCAATAGTATTGTATTTTCATTCGTCACCAGGCTCACCGCCTCCCGCGCTGCCGCGTCGGGCAGGCACAGGAAGGCCAGATCGCTGCTGTTGAGGGCCTCGGCCCGTGCCGCGGGATCCTTGCGGGTCTGCTCCGGCAGAGTTACCAGCTCCAGATCCTCGCGCGTACGCAGGCGCTGCCGGATCCGCAGGCCGGTGGTGCCGACGCTGCCATCAATAAAAACTGTTTTCATTCGTATCGCCTCATTGAGATCATGATCCGCAGGGTATGGCGCGGGTCATATCAAAGTTTTCTATACTCTACACGAAATAATCGCAAAACGCAAGTATAAATATTCACTATTTTTGAATTTGTTGAATGTGACATGTTCAAAATGAATTATAAACTATATTTTGTCACAATTGCCTGTTGAATAATTATTCATGACGTGGTAAGATTATGTCACAAAAAACGAGGCAAACGGAGGCGCTCGAAATGAAGAAGCAATACAAGAAGATCGTCCTCGCCTATTCCGGCGGTCTGGACACATCCGTCATCATTCCCTGGCTCAAGGAAAACTATAATAATCCCGAGATCATCGCCGTGGCCGGCAACGTGGGCCAGGCCGACGAGCTGGAGGGGCTGGAGGAAAAGGCCCTCAAGACCGGCGCCAGCAAGTTCTATGCCGCCGACCTGTCCGAGGAGATGGTCAACGACATCGTCATCCCCTCCCTGCAGGCGGGCGCGATCTATGAGGAGTACCTGCTGGGCACCGCCTTTGCCCGGCCCATCATCGCCAAGGCCCTGGTGGACATCGCCAAGGCCGAGGGTGCCGACGCCATCTGCCACGGCTGCACCGGCAAGGGCAACGACCAGGTCCGCTTCGAGCTGGCCATCAAGCACTTCGCGCCGGATATGGCCATCATCGCCCCCTGGCGCGAATGGTCGTTGAAGTCCAGAGAAGAGGAGATCGACTACGCCGAGGCCCACAACGTGCCTCTGCGCATCAACCGTGAGACCAACTACTCCAAGGACAAGAACCTCTGGCATCTGAGCCACGAGGGCCTGGACCTGGAAGATCCCGGCAACGAGCCCCAGTACGAGAAGCCCGGCTTCCTGGAGATGAGCGTCTCCCCTATGGATGCCCCGGACGAGCCCACCTATGTCACCATCGACTTTGAAAAGGGCGTGCCCACAAAGATCGACGGCGTGGAAATGAAGCCCGTGGACCTCATCTGGAAGCTCAACGAGATCGGCGGCAAGAACGGCATCGGCCTGCTGGACATCATCGAGAACCGGCTGGTGGGCATCAAGTGCCGCGGCGTGTATGAGACCCCCGGCGGCACCATCCTCTACAAGGCCCACGAGGCCCTGGAGACCATGACCCTGGACAAGCTGACCGCCCACAAGAAGCAGGAGCTGTCCATCTGCTTCGCCGAGCTGCTCTACAACGGCCTGTGGTACTCCCCCCTGCGCAAGGCGCTGTCCGCCTTCGTCACCGAGACCCAGAAGAGCGTCACCGGCACCGTCAAGCTCAAGCTCTACAAGGGCAACATCATCAAGGCCGGCATCTGGTCGCCCAACTCCCTCTACTCCGAGGAGATCGCCACCTTCGGCGAGAGCGACTACAACCAGTCCGACGCCACCGGCTTCATCAACCTGTGGGGCCTGCCCACCAAGGTCCAGGCCATGCTGGATCAGGGCCTGCTGAGCAAGTAAGAACGAACAACACAATCCGAAGAAATCCGGCGGATCCGTCGGATTTCTTCGCCGTATTTTAATCAAGAAGGAGAACAACATGAAGCTATGGTCCGGGCGGTTTCAGAAGGAGACCGACGCCCTCGTCAACGACTTTAACTCCTCCATCGCCTTCGATTCCAGGATGTATGCCGAGGACATCGCCGGCTCCATCGCCCACGCCACCATGCTGGGCGAGTGCGGCATCATCTCCCCGGAGGATCAGGCGCTGATCGTGCAGGGACTTTCCGACATTCTGGCCGACATTGAGGCGGGCAAGGTGGAATTCACCGCCGACAACGAGGACATCCACATGAACATCGAGGCCCTGCTCACCGCGCGCATCGGCGACGCGGGTAAGCGCCTGCACACCGCCCGCAGCCGCAACGACCAGGTGGCGGTGGATCTGCGGCTGTACCTGAGAAAAGAGATCGCCGCGATCAGGGGAATGATCCTGGATTTCGAGACGGTGCTGGTAAACAAGGCTGAGGCCAACCAGAGCACCGTCATGCCCGGCTACACCCACCTGCAGCGGGCCCAGCCCATCACCCTTGCCCAGCATCTGCTGGCCTACGGCGCCATGCTGCGCCGGGACGTGACCCGGCTGGAGGACTGCGCCGAGCGCATGAACGAGTGCCCCCTGGGCTCCGGCGCTCTGGCGGGCACCACCCACCCCATCGACCGCGAGCGCACCGCACAGCTGCTGGGCTTCCGGGCCCCCACGGCAAACTCCCTCGACGGCGTGTCCGACCGGGACTATGCCATCGAGTTCCTGAGCTGCATGTCCATCCTGATGATGCACCTGTCCCGCTTCGCCGAGGAGGTCATCGCCTGGTGCAGCTGGGAGTTCAAATTCGTGGAGCTGGATGACGCCTATTCCACCGGCTCGTCCATCATGCCCCAGAAAAAGAACCCGGACGTGGCCGAGCTGGTGCGCGGCAAGACCGGGCGGGTCTACGGCGATCTTGTCAGCCTGCTGACCGTCATGAAGTCCCTGCCGCTGGCCTACAACAAGGACATGCAGGAGGACAAGGAGCCGGTGTTCGACGCCATCGACACGGTGAAGATGTGCCTGCCTGTGTTCAGCGCCATGATCGACACCATGAAGATCCTGCCGCAGAACATGCGCGCCGCCGCCAGCCGCGGCTTCATCAACGCCACCGACTGCGCCGACTATCTGGCCAAGAAGGGCATGCCCTTCCGCGACGCCTACAAGATCACCGGGCAGCTGGTCTACGCCTGCACCCAGTCCGGCCGGACCCTGGAGGAGCTCCCGCTTTCCGAGCTGAAGGAGATCTCGCCGCTGTTCGACGCCGACGTCTACGAGGCCCTCAGCATGGATACCTGCGTGGCCCAGCGCTCCAGCTACGGCGGCCCCAGCCCCGCGGAGACGAGCCGCCAGATCGCCATGCTGCGCAAATTCATTGAAGAACATCAATAAGGAGAACGAAATGGAACAGAAGCATTTTCTCAAGCTGCTGGACTTTACGCCGGCGGAAATCGAACATTTTTTAGACGTGGCCGCCATGCTCAAGGCGCAGAAAAAGAGCGGCATCTCCCACCAGTTCCTGGTGGGCAAAAACGTCGCTCTGATTTTTGAAAAGACCTCCACCCGCACCCGCTGCGCCTTCGAGGTTGCGGCCTCGGATCTGGGCATGGGCAGCACCTATCTCGACCCCAAGGGCTCGCAGATCGGCAAGAAGGAGTCCATCGCCGACACCGCCCGGGTGCTGGGCCGGATGTACGACGGCATCGAGTACCGGGGCTACGGTCAGGAGATCGTGGACGAGCTGGCCAAATACGCCGGCGTGCCCGTGTTCAACGGCCTGACCAACGAGTTCCACCCCACCCAGATCCTGGCAGATTTCCTGACCATCCGGGAGCACTTCGGCGGCCTCAAGGGCATCAAGCTGGTCTACATGGGCGACGCCCGATACAATATGGGCAACTCCCTCATGGTGGGCTGCGCGAAGATGGGCATGCACTTCGTGGCCTGCGCCCCGGAGAAGTACTTCCCGGATCCCGCGCTGATCGAAACCTGCCAGGGCATCGCCGCCGAGACCGGCGCCACCATCGAGTTCTGCACCGAGCCCGCCAAGGCCGTGTGGGGCGCGGACGTCATCTACACCGACGTGTGGGTGTCCATGGGCGAGCCGGACGAGGTCTGGGCCGAGCGCATCGAGGATCTGCTTCCCTATCAGGTCAACGCGAAGCTGATGGAGGCCGCGGGCGACAACGCCGTGTTCATGCACTGCCTGCCGGCCTTCCACGATCTCAACACCACCATCGGAAAAGAGATCAGCAAAAAGTTCGGCATCACCGAGATGGAGGTCACCGACGAGGTGTTCGAGAGCCCCCGTTCCATCGTCTTCGACGAGGCGGAGAACCGCATGCACACCATCAAGGCCGTCATGGCCGTCCTGCTGGCGGGCCTGTAAACAATCGGATAATAAAACCGGCAGGGGTCCTCCCCTGCCGGTTGTTTTTTGAAAGACATGGATCTGTTCTCCGTCCTTTATTACAATCCTAAAAGTTGTTTTTTCTTTGCGGCAAATTCTTCTTCAGAAATAACGCCCATGTCCAAAAGCTCTTTGAATTTTTTAATTTCATCGGCAATGGAAACAGCAGTTGTCCCACTTACAGTAACTACATCATTGTTTTTGTATTCTTCAAATGCTGCTCTAACTTCTTTTGCAACAGATTCGGCAAATTCATTCGTCTTACTAAAGCTAAACATTCCACTACAAAACAAAATTCGATTTGTATCATTCATGGCATTTAAGTTTTGGGCAGACCGGAAGTCAGGACCCACAACCCTATTTTTTGAATTAATACCAGTCAAAAAAACGACTTGTGCAAATTGAGAGTTCATATTTGCTTTTACAAAATCAATTCCTGTATATTCCTTAAAGAACCAAGTCATATTTTGGTTTCCGTTTAAATAACCAACAACCCTGTTGCCATAAATCTCTATTGTGTCATAAAAGATGTTTTTTGCGAGAGTGGTTTTCTTTCTCTGATCATGAGGGATTATAATAGTTTTCAATGTAAACTCTCCTTATTTCTTTTTTAGACAGTGGCCAGTTCTCTTTAACAAAGAGGTAACACAGTGGACGATTCTGTGTGTTACATTATTTACTTGCAGATTTTGCTGTATTGTCCTGAAATTCAAGCCAATTCAACACTTTGAACCAACACAGAGAACCGTCCCTTGTGCTATTACTTTTCGTCATTTTCTCCACCATAAAGATCTTCGTATATATCTTCAAATTCGAAGTATTCTACCAACTCTTCATATGTCATCGTTTTAGCATATGGTTTCTTTGAATCCATAAAAAATCCTGTATCAAAATTTTCACCACTCCAAGATAGCATCCCGAGTTCGGATGTGCCATCATAAACGAGAACAGTGTTATACTCAAAGTCGTTCTCTGATTCATATTTTTTGCAAGCAAATTTTGACAAACTCAAAATATCAAAAAAAACAAAATCGTTCGGCATCGCTTCCAGGAAAACAGTTAAATCAATTTTACCGTCTCTCTGGCTGACGGCAATTTTACACTCGTACATATCCAATGCACGTCCAAGGCTGCTGTCCATTTGCCTGCATAGGTCATAGAGTTCGTCGTCAATAGTATCTGAAGTAGTATTGTTTTCAGCTTTTTGCTTCTGTTTTGAAATAGAATTTAATCCTGCAGTTTCTTCATTAGCTGTATCAGCTGTTGATTGAGCGGCGCATCCGCACAGGAGCAACGCGATGACCAGAAAGAACAAAATAAGACGTTTCATAGTATCCTCCTGTTTGTAAATCTAAATTCTTCATTTCTGCCTCGCCTTTCGGCGGGGCTTTTTTATTTTGCTATGGCCTGCGAGACAGACAACAGAAGATTCTTTTGGCTCAAAGTCATTTCCTCACACGGGACGCTTATCAGCGTTATTGTTCGCAAGCGGGCCGATGTGGGCATCGGCCCCTACGGGTGCGTTTAACACAGAGGCCGCTTTCTCTGTGTTACGGCTTACAGATGATGGATTTCCGTTTTTCTCGCCTGCTCTGCGATTTTGCGGACGTCCTCGAGGGTCAGATTGTTCGCCCTTGCGATGCGGGCCAGGTCGTCGTACTCATATTTGATCCGCTCCACGCCAAAGCCGGTCGAGCGTTTGCCCCGGATCTCGCCCAGGGGCGTTTTGACGGTGAAGCTGCTGCGCTCGAGCACGTACCGCTTCGTCTCCGTCTCCCGCACGCCGATGGTGCTGGTGTGGCGGAACATGGCGCGGAGGATCGCTTCGCGCTGCTCCGGCAAACAGATGACCCGCAGCAGGGTGCCGGGGCGGGACTTTTTCATCCCGACGGGCACGGTAAAGACCTCCCTTGCCCCCGCCGCAAACAGGCGCTCCATGGCATAGGAGATCTCCTCGGCGGTCATGTCGTCCATAACACAGGGGACGGTTCTCTGTGTTATTACTTTTCCACGATCCTGCGTATGATCATCAAGCTGACTCCGGTCAGTCTTGAGATTTGCCGCAAAGAATCCTGCGTATGATCATCAAGCTGACTCCGGTCAGTCTTGAGATTTGCCGCAAAGAAAGATGCTCTTTTCTGAGCTTTTGAATTGCCTTTTCCCGGTTCACTGGCGTCAACCGTTGAAAATCTGCAACGCTCTTGCAGCCTGTGCGCTCGATCATCATCTTCTTCGCCTGTTCATCTGTAAGCCGGACAGTCGGCTTTTCCGGCAGATCGAGGCACTTTTCTTCCCCCAATTGTTTGTGATATTCAATCAGGTCTTCCTGTGTTAGGATCGTATGCGTGTAGGAGACATCCACAATCCACGGTTCCGTCAGATACTCTTTCCAACTGGAATACGGATAATCCTCTGCGTTTTTGCAGATCCCGGCCTTGACTGGATTCTGATGAATATACCGGATCACAGAGAGCAGGTATTCATCATTTTCGACCGGTTCACTTTTGAAGCGATCCTGAAATAAATGACCGACCCTTCGGTATTTAATATTGTACCAATAAACAAATCGGCCGCCGATCCTCTTGAATATCTGCTCCAGCGGTTCCTTGCCCTCTTTGATCAGCAAGTGGATATGGTTCCCCATCAGACAATAAGCCAGGAGCTTGTATCCGCTGACTTCTTTGCACTCTTTTAGAATCCAGAGAAACTTCTCGTTGTCTTCTTCGTCCTCAAAGACCAGCTGCTGGTTGATGCCCCGCAGCATTACATGATAAATACCGCTTTCTGCGTGTTTTCTCGCCTGCCTTGGCATAATGATCACCCATTGCTATCCTATCACAGAAAGTCCACACTGTCAACACAGAGAACCGTCCCCTTCACCGCGTATCCATTTGCATTCTTTAACAGATTCCCATGGAATCACGATGAGTTCCGCTTGCTTTCGTAAAAAAATATGAATGCCATCTTCTTGAAATAACGCCGAACTCTGTGAAAAACCAATTTTCAACAAAAAAGAGACCTCAACAATAATCAAAACAAAACAGGCTATTAGCATTAGTGCACGAACACCAATCGTTGCAGCATTCCAGCGATCAATAATTAAGAAAACAGCCCATATTAATAAGATAAAGCAGAGTAAAAAAGAGATGCAATAATCTGTTTTCATTCCATAGTCTTTCATTTACCAAAACACCTCCTATTCCTGTAACACAGAGGCCGCTTTCCCGATGTTACAGTTTACAGATGATGGATTTCCGTTTTCCTCGCCTGCTCGGCGATTTTTCGGACGTCCTCGAGGGTCAGATTGTTTGCCCTTGCGATGCGGGCCAGGTCGTCGTACTCATATTTGATCCGTTCCACGCCGTAGCCCTCGGAACGCTTGCCGCGGATCTCGCCCAGGGGCGTTTTGACGGTGAAGCTGCTGCGCTCGAGCACGTACCGCTTCGTCTCCGTCTCCCGGACGCCGATGGTGCTGGTATGGCGGAACAGGGCGCGCAGGATCGCTTCGCGCTGCTCCGGAGTACAGATGACCCGCAGCAGGGTGCCGGGGCGGGACTTTTTCATCCCGACGGGCACGGTAAAGACCTCCCTTGCTCCCACCGCAAACAGGCGCTCCATGGCAAAGGCGATCTCCTCGGCGCTCATGTCGTCCACATTGCAGCTCAGCTCCAGGGCGATCTGCGCCGCGTTCGCTTCCCGGGTCTGACCGAGCATGGCCCGGACGCAGTTGGCCCGGGGCAGATCCCGCTTGCCCATGCCGTAGCCGATGGCGTCCACCGTCATCTCCGGCATGGGGCCGAACTCGGAAACGAAGTATTTCAGCAGCGCCGCCCCCGTGGGGGTGCACAGCTCCGCCTCGATCTGCCCGCCGTAGATCGGACAGCCCCGGAGCAGATACGCCGTGGCGGGCGCAGGCACCGGCAGGATGCCATGGGCGCACAGGACGCTGCCGCTTCCCACGTGCACCGCCGACGCGCAGACCCGCTCCGGCGCGATCATATGCATGAGCAGGCACACCGCCGTGACGTCCGCCACGGCGTCCAGGGTGCCCACCTCGTGGAAGTGGATCTCGTCGACGGGTTTGCCGTGGACGTGGCTCTCCGCCCCGGCGATGAGGCCGTAAACCGCCAGCACGTCCCGCCTCACCGAGGCAGGCACGTCCAGATCCTCCACAAGGTGCGCGATCTCGTGCATGCCGCTGTGGTGATGGTGCTCCTGGTCGTGGTGTTCGTGGTCGTGGTGTTCGTGGTCGTGGTGTTCGTGGTCGTGGTGTTCGTGGTCGTGGTGTTCGTGGTCGTGGTGGTCATGGTGTTCATGATCATGATGGCCGTGCATGTGGTCGGATTCCTCCTGCCCATGCACGTGCACGGAGACCCTGGTGCCGGTGATGCCGCATTTTTCCGCGCGGTCGGCATGGACGTGGACCCCGGGGATGCCGAGGCGGTTCATGCGCTCCACAAAGGCGCCGGGCTCCGGCAGCAGCTCCAGCAGAGCCGCGGTGAGCATATCCCCCGCCGCGCCCATGGAACAGTCAAGATACAGCGTTTTCATCGTTTCGCCTCCATATGGTTGATCCGGCCGGCGAGGAAGCCTGCGCCGAAGCCATTGTCAATATTGACGACCGCCACGCCGCTGGCGCAGGAATTGAGCATAGCCAGCAATGCCGACAGGCCGCCGAAGCTGGCCCCGTAGCCCACGGAGGTGGGCACGGCGATCACCGGGCAGTCCGCCAGACCGCCCACCACGCTGGCCAGGGCGCCCTCCATGCCCGCCACCGCGATGATCACGCTGGCGGTCATGACCGTTTCCTTCTCCGCGAGCAGGCGGTGCAGCCCCGCCACGCCCACGTCGTACAACCGCGTGACCCGGTTGCCCAGGGCCTCGGCGGTGAGGGCGGCCTCCTCGGCAACGGGGATATCGCTGGTGCCGCCGGTGGCGACCACCACCGTGCCCAGGCCGTCTGGCTCCGGCATCTGTCCCACCAGGCCGAACCGGGCCGCGGGCCAGTAGCGAAGCTCCAGGTCCCGCTGCAGGACCTGCGCCGCCTCCGGGCTCAGCCGGGTGATGAGCACCCGCTCCTGCCCGTTCTCGCGCATCGTGTTCACGATGGCCAGGATCTGCGCCGGCGTCTTGGATGCGCCGTAGACCACCTCGGCGCTGCCCTGCCGGGCGGCCCGGTGCAGGTCCACCCGGGCAAAGCCAAGGTCGGCAAAGGGCTGCGTTTTCAGCCGGAGCAGGGCGTCGTCCACGGAGGTCTCGCCGTCCCGGACCGACTGCAGCAGCTTTTTGATCTCAGTTTGCATAAGGGTCCTCCCCTGTAAAAAAGCGGTCCTGTCCGTCGGGCACAGGACCGCTTGCACGATTATTTCTTATAGAGCTTCGCCTTGAGCACGCCCCTGGGATCCTTGATGAGAAGCGCCACGATCCAGATGACGAGCCCCAGCGCCACCGCGCTCAGGCCCAGGAACAGATCGTTGAGCAGGTCCTCCGGGGTGGGGGTAAAGTATGCCGCCCCCAGCTCCATGTACTCGAAGATCGCGTCCACCAGCCACATCAGCGAGGCGCCCCAGTACAGCCAGCACAGCACGCCAAGCTGCATCTTGCTCTCGGGCGCGTTTTTATACCAGAGCGCAGTGCAGATGACGGCGGCGAACACCGTGACGAGCAGCGTCATCTCAGAGCTCCGGGACCAGCGGCTGCCTGCTCGCCCGCTTCTCAAGCACGGCGGATACCGCCAGCATCCCCAGCCAGACGGCTGTGGTCAGCGCCGCCATGGCGATGCCCACGGTGGCCATCTCATGCAGCATTTCCCCGGTGGCCGCCCGGTCGGACATGGCGGTCAGGAAGGGCGCCCAGGGGACGATCTCCCCATGCCACAGGTGCTCGAAGGCCAGCAGGGCGCTGCCGCCCCACTGCAGGTTGGAAAGCCAGCGCAGCTTGCGGGAGAAGGGGATCTTATGGGCCTCCACAACGCCGGTGCGGGAAAGCTCTTTCTTTTCTCTTTTTTCCAGGATCTTCGCTGTGGCGCTTACCACGACCGCCTCAGCGGCGGAAACAAGAAAACATGCCATGTTTGGTCCTCCATTGCTTGATAGTGAATCAGTGGGACAATGATCATTTTCAGTTTACACAACCGCCGTGGATTTGTCAATGGCCTCCAACGCCGTGTTTTTTCAAAAACGCAAAGTATTTCTTGTCTTCCGCGCGGCATCTATGTTATACTTGAACAAAAAATACGAAAGAAGGTGCGCCCCATGGCGCGCCGAGGGACCGATTATGCTGAAAGTATTCCTGATTGAAGACGAAAGCATCGTGCGCGAGGGCCTTCGCGACAATATCCCCTGGGAGGAGTACGGCTTCGTCCTGGCCGGCGAGGCCTCCGACGGCGAGATGGCGCTGCCCATGATCCGCAAGATCAAGCCGGACATTCTCATCACCGACATCAAGATGCCCTTCATGGACGGGCTGGAGATCAGCCGTATCGTCAGCCGGGAGCTGCCCAACACGAAAATCATCATCATCAGCGGTTATGACGACTTCAAATTTGCCCAGCAGGCCATCGAGGTGCATGTGGACCAGTACCTGGTCAAGCCGGTGCTGCGCGTCCCCATGATCCGCGCCCTGGAGCAGACGAAGCGCCGCATCGAGGAGGAGCAGGAGCAGCACAGCTTCCTGCGCAAATACAGCCAGGAGACCCGGGAGTACGAGCACTATTCCCGCCGCATCTTCTTCGAGCATCTGACCGACGGCTCCCTGTCCGCCGCCGAGGCCCGCAGGCAGGCCCGGGATCTGGACATCAATCTGGAGGCCGCGGGCTATAACCTCGTGCTGTTTACCCTCCAGCCCGGAGTGGCCAAATCCGAATACTCCGAGTCCGTCGCCATGCTTTACGACGAGCTGATCCAGGATCTGCTGCGCCGTCCGGAGCAGATCCTGTTCCGCTGGAATCTGTTCAGCTACGCCGTGCTCATCAAGGGCGACAAGCAAAGCCAGGCGGAGCTGACCCGCCGCTGCGTGGAGACCATTCAGCGCCGGTGCGAAATGACCACGGTGCCTCTGGACTGGTACGTGGCCGTCGGGATCCCGGTGGCGACGCTGGAGGAGCTCCCCGCCTGCTTCGCCCAGGTCAACCATCTGCTGTCCCTGCGCCATATGCTCCAGGGACAGCATGTGCTCACCCAGGAGGCGGCCGCCGCCTATCCCGCCGAGGGCCGGAGCCAGGACCTGATCGACTCCGGTCCCTTCGATCCGATGGTGCTGCGGAGCTTTATCCAGAGCGGCATGAAAAACGAGATCGACGGCTTCACCAGCGATCTGATGGACAAGCTGGGCGAGGCCCTGCGCTCGATGCTCTTCCGCCACTATCTGATGGTGAGCGTTCGCATCAACGCCATCGCCGCCCTGCAGACCATGGGCTGCAGCACCGAGCCCCTGGAGCTGCCGCCCATGGCCATCGACATGGGCGACGAGCAGCTGCGCGTCTACATCGCCAGGGTCCTGGAGCTTGCCCTGCAGGTCCGCGACGATGAATCCCAGAAGCAGAACAGCAGCATCATCGAAAACGCCATCAAGTTCATAGACCAGAACTATTCCGACGAATCCATCTCCCTCAATGTGGTGGCAAAGGCCATCAACATCAGCGCCAACTACCTCAGCGCGGTCTTCAGCCAGAAGATGGGCATTTCTTTCGTTGAATACCTGACCCAGAAGCGCATGGATAAGGCAAAGCACCTGCTGCGCAACACCGGCAAGCGCTCCGGCGAGATCGCCTACGAGGTGGGCTACAAGGATCCGCGCTATTTCAGCTTTGTTTTCAAGAAAACCCAGGGCTGCACCCCCCGGAATTACCGGGCCGGAGAAAAGAACTCGAAATGAAAAAGAAACATCTGCCAGAGAAGCAGTCCATCACGAGCAAGCTCTGGAGCATGAGCCTGGCGGTATTCGTGCCCATGTGCTTTCTGTGCCTGGTCCTGTTCATCCTCTTCCTTGTCTACAGCACCCAGTACGAGAAGGTCATCAACAACATCACCACCGTCTCCACCTTCAACCAGAACTTCAAGGACGAGGTGGACCTGAAGATGTACCACTTCGTCACCGGCAGCGACACGGATCTTCCCCTGGATGAGGTATCGGAGGCCAAGGCCCTGGCGGAAACGCTCTACGCCGCCTCCCGCAACAAGGACAGCCGCAAAACCATCCACAGCGCGCTGAATCTGACGGAAAACCTCTCAGACTGCATCAACGAGCTCATCTATACCAACGGCTACGATCAGCGCATGGCTCAGCTGGAGAACAACATCTATGTCATCACCGAGCTGATCCAGAAATACATGTATACCTACCTCTATTATGAGGCCGGCGAGCTGGCGGATCTGCGGCAGACCATGGACACGTGGCGCACCGCTTCCATTTTCTCGGCCCTGGCGCTGATGCTTGTGATGATCGCCCTGTCCGTCCGCCGCGTGATCCGGGTTTCCAAGAGCATCACCCAGCCCATCGACGCCCTCTATGAGCGGGTGCAGGAGATCGGCCAGGGCGATCTGACCGCCCGGGAGCCGGTGCCGGCCCACGACGACAAGCTGCAGACCCTGAGCGACTCCCTGGAGGAGATGGTCAGCCAGCTCCACGACCAGATCGAGCTGACCCACCGGGAGCAGGCCCGTCTGCGCAGCATGGAGCTGTCGCTGCTTCAGGCGCAGATCAATCCTCATTTTCTCTACAACACCCTCGACGCCATCGTCTGGCTCGTGGAGACGAAGAAAAACACCGAGGCCGTGGAGATGGTCTCCAGTCTGTCGACCTATTTCCGCTCCTTCCTTTCCAACGGCAAGGAGATCATCCAGCTCAGCGAGGAGATCCAGCACGTCAAGAGCTATCTGGAGATCCAGCAGGTCCGCTACCAGGATATCCTGCGCTATTCCATCGACGTCAGCCCCGCCGTGGAGAATACCACCATCCCCAAGATGACGCTGCAGCCCCTGGTGGAGAACGCCATCTATCACGGGATCAAGCTCAAGCGGGGCATCGGCACCATCCAGGTCAAGGGCACGATGGAGGGCGGCGACGTGCTGCTCACCGTCAGCGATACCGGCGCCGGCATGTCCCCGGAGACTCTGGAGCGCATCCTGGGCACCCTGGGCTCCAGCGACGCGCCGGGCTTCGGCGTGTTCGCCGTATGGCAGCGCCTCAAGCTGACCTACGGCGACAGCTTCCGTTTCGACATCGCCAGCGAGGAGAACATCGGCACCACCGTCCGCATCCAACTCCCCTACTGCCCCAGCGCGGAGGAACAGCTATGAGAAAACCGTACATTCTGATCCTGATCCTGTGCCTGCTGCTGTGCAGCGGGTGCCGCAAGCAGATCCGCGAGCCCGCACAGCCCCAGAATCTGATCCGCGTGGGCTTTTCCCAGGTGGGCTCGGAATCCGACTGGCGCATCGCCAACACAAAATCCATGTCCGAGGCCCTGTGTGAGGAAAACGGCTTCGAGCTTCTGATGGACAATGCCAAGCAGAAGCAGGAAAACCAGTTCCTGGCCATCCGCAATTTCATCCAGCAGGAGGTGGACTACATCGTCATCGCCCCCATCTCCGAGTACGGCTGGGACAGCGTTCTCGAGGAGGCCCGCGACGCCGGGATCCCCGTCATCATCATCGACCGGCAGATCCAGGTGGAGGACGACTCGCTGTACACCTGCTGGGTGGGCTCGGATTTCTACGCCGAGGGCCGCACCGCCGTGCAGTGGCTGGACAAGAAGCTGAAAGACCGGACCGAGGATCCGGTCCGCATTCTCCATATCCAGGGCACCGATTTTGCCACCGCCCAGCTCATGCGCACCAAGGCGCTGGAGGACGGCGTGGCCGCTCACGACAACTGGGAGATCGTCGCCCAGCTCAAGGGAGAGTACACCGAGGCCAAGGCCTATGAGCTGGTGCGGGATTTCCTGCAGTCCGGGCAGGAATTCGACGTCATATATTCCGAAAACGACAATATGACCTTCGGCGCCATCCGTGCCCTGAACGAGGTGGGCGTCACCTACGGTCCCCTCGGCGATGTGACCATCGTCTCCTTCGACGCGGTGCGGGAAGCCATGGAATTCTGCCTCAACGGAAAAATCGACCTGTGCGTGGAGTGCAACCCCCTCCACGGCAACCAGGTCGCAGAGATCATCCGTCAGCTGGAGGAGGGCGATACGCCGCCGAAAATGATCTATATGGAAGAAAACAGCTTCACCGCGGCCCGTCTGACCACCGAGTTCATCGAGGCCAGGGAGTATTGATGCGATTTCTTGATTCTCTCCGGGAAATCTTAAATAATCCAACCTTTTTCTTTCGCGTCCGTCAAATTGATTTCGACGCATTTATCTATTCCTACAATCTTTTTTTCCAAGGTCCGAAAACAGTTGACACCGGCACTTTTTCATGGTTTTATTGACTCAGGGCAGAGGTATGCCCGAATACTACTTTAAGAATGTGAGGAAGAATCATGAAAAAGATCGTTGCTCTTCTGCTTGCGCTGGTCATGGTTTTCGCCCTGTGCGCATGCGCAGCAAAGCCCGCCGAGCAGGCCGCTGATGCCGGCTCCGCACTCATCAAGGTCGGCGTTGTCAACAATCCCCCCTCCGAGTCCGGTTACCGTGAAGCCAATGTCAACAACTTCCAGGCTGTGTTCACCGAGGCCAACGGCTATGACGCCAAGTTCTCCTACAGCATCAAGAACGACGAGCAGCTCAGCGCCGCCCGCCAGTTCATCACCGACGGCGTGGACTACCTGCTGATCTCCGCCGCTGAGACCACCGGCTGGGACGCTGTCCTGAAGGACGCGCAGGCCGCCGGCACCAAGGTTTTCCTGTTCGACCGCATGATCGACTGCGACAAGAGCCTGTTTGAGGCTGCCGTCGTTTCCGACATGGCCAAGGAAGGCGAGACCGCCGTCAATTGGCTGCTCGACCAGAAGCTGCCCGAGTACAATGTCATCCACATCCAGGGCGCCATGGGCAGCGATGCCCAGATCGGCCGTACCGGCGCTCTCGACGCCCAGTTCGCTGCCGGCACCATGAACAAGGTCGTCCAGCAGACTGCCACCTGGGACGAGGCCGAGGCCAAGAAGATCGTGGAGTCCGTCATCAACTCCGGCGATCCGTTCAATGTCATCTACGCTGAGAACGACGGCATGGCCAAGGGCGCTGTCGCCGCTCTGGACGAGGCCGGCATCACCCACGGCGTCGGCAAGGACGTTGTCGTGATGGGCTTCGACTGCAACAAGTGGGCGCTTCGCGAGCTGCTCGCAGGCAACTGGAATTACGACGGCCAGTGCTCCCCCTTCCAGGCTGAGGTCATCAGCGAAATGATCCAGACGCTGGAGGCCGGCAAGTCCATCGAGGGCCTGAACGACGCCAAGCAGATCATCTCCGAGGAGAAGGGCTTCGACGCCACCACCATCACCCAGGCGGACATCGACACCTACGGTCTGGGCGAATAATTCACCGGCCAAACCCGAATTGAAGCAATAACCATAGCGCGGTGTGGAATAAAGTGGTTAAATCCGCGATCCACATCGCGCTATCCGTATAAGATACAAACCATCCGGAACAGGGACAGGAGTTGAGCAGATGCAAGAGGATATTGTATTGACCATGCGCGGAATCTGCAAGTATTTCCCGGCGGTGAAAGCCCTGGAAAATGTAGATTTTACCCTGCGCAAAGGAACGATCCACGCGCTGATGGGAGAAAACGGCGCCGGAAAATCCACGCTGATCAAGGTGCTGACCGGTGTTTATTCCATGGACGCGGGCGAGATCCGCATCGACGGTGTGGATGACGCCATCGTCATCCGGTCTCCCCAGGAGGCCCAGAGCTACGGCATCAGCACCGTATATCAGGAGATCACCCTTTGCCCGAATCTTACCGTGGCGGAGAACATGTTCATCGGTCGCGGCGCGGGCAGGCGCGTGGACTGGAAGCAGATGGAAAAGCGCTCCGGCGAGCTGCTGGAGCAGTTGGGCATCCCCGCCAGACCCCGGCAGCAGCTGGGAAGCTGCTCGCTGGCCGTGCAGCAGATGGTGGCCATCGCCCGGGCCGTGGATACCGACTGTAAGGTACTGATCCTGGACGAGCCCACCTCCTCCCTGGACGACAAGGAAGTGGAAATGCTCTTCGGTCTGATGCGGCAGCTCAAGTCCCAGGGCGTGGGCATCATCTTCGTGACCCACTTCCTGGAGCAGGTCTATGCCGTCAGCGACCAGATCACCGTGCTGCGCAACGGCGAGCTGGTGGGCGAATACGAGGTGCGGGATCTTCCGCAGGTCCAGCTGGTGGAGAAGATGATCGGCAAGGACCTGGAGGACCTTTCCTCCATCAAAAGGCAGGACGCCGCCATCGGCGAGCGCTTCTACGAGGCCGAGGGGCTCTCCAGCTCCCAGAGCCGGCCCTTTGATTTCCACATCTCCAAGGGCGAGGTCAACGGCTTCACCGGCCTTCTGGGCTCCGGCCGAAGCGAAAGCGTACGCGCCATCTTCGGCGCCGACCCGGTCACCGGCGGCACCGTGAAAATCAACGGCAAAAAGGCCGTCATTTCCAAGCCTCTGCACGCCATGAAGCATGGCATTGGCTACCTGCCCGAGGACCGCAAGCGCGACGGCATCATCGCCGATCTGTCCGTGCGGGAAAACATCATCCTGGCCCTTCAGGTGATCAAGGGAATGATGCATCCCTTCTCCAGAGCCAAGGCGGAGGCCTTTGCCGACGAATACATCAAGGCCCTGGACATCAAGACGGCGTCCTCGGAGACGCCCATCAAGTCCCTGTCCGGCGGCAACCAGCAGAAGGTCATCCTGGCCCGCTGGCTGCTGACCCATCCCCAGTACCTGATCCTGGACGAGCCCACCCGCGGCATCGACGTGGGCACCAAGACCGAGATCCAGAAGCTGGTGATGAAGCTGGCGGAGGAGGGCATGAGCATCACCTTCATCTCCTCCGAGATTGAGGAGATGCTGCGCGTCTGCTCCCGGCTGATCGTCATGCGCGACCGCAACATTGTGGGCGAGCTGACCGGCGACGAGCTGAGCCAGGAGCGCGTCATGCGTACCATTGCGGGAGGAGGCGAATGAGATGAAAAAAGCAAAGACGTCCCAGTTCTTCTCCAAGAACTCGCAGCTTCTGATCCCGCTGATCGCCATCGCCCTGCTGGTGATCTTCAATCTGATCCGTGATCCCAGCTTCTTCTCCGTGGGCATCGCCGCCAACAACAAGGGCGACCCCGTGCTGCAGGGCAACCTGATCGCCATCCTCAACGGCGCGTCGGAGCTGGTCATCCTGTCCATGGGCATGACGCTGGTTACGGCCGCCGCCGGCGGCCAGGACATCTCCGTCGGCGCCCTGGCGGCCATCGCCGGCAGCGTATTCGTGAAGATCCTCAAAAGCGGCGGCGTGACCGGCCCCACGGTCGTTGCGGCTTTCCTGGCCTGCTGCGCCGTGGCCATGGTGTTCGGCGCCTTCAACGGCTCGCTGGTTTCCTTCTTCCACATCCAGCCGATGATCGCCACCCTGATCCTCTTCACCTGCGGACGCAGCATCGCCTACTGGATCAACGGCGGCGCCACGCCCACCCTGCAGAGCCCCATCATCAATGCCATCGGCAGCTTCATCCCGGGGATCCCCATTCCGACGCCGATCCTCATCGTCATCTTCATCGGGATCCTCTTCGCCCTGGTCTTCCGCTTCACCACCCTGGGCCTGTATGTCCAGACCGTGGGCATCAACCAGGGCGCCGCCCGGCTCAACGGCATCAACTCCGTGGGCATCAAGCTGCTGTCGTTCATCATCCTCGGCGCCTGCTGCGCCGTAGCGGGCATGATCGGTGTGAGCCGCCTGGGGCTCATCAACCATGAGACCCTGCTGATCAATATCGAAATGGACGCCATTCTTGCCGTCGCCATCGGCGGCAACAATCTGGGCGGCGGCAAATTCAAGCTGCTGGGCTCCATCCTGGGCGCCTACGCCATCCAGGCGCTGACCATCACCCTGTACGCCATGAAGGTCCCCTCCACGGATGTGAAGGCCTACAAGGCCGTGGTCATCATCATCCTGGTGGTCATGGGCTCGCCCGTGGTGAAGGAAGCCATGGGCCGGCTCCGGAAAAAGCTCACCGGCCGCCATTCACGCGCGCAGAAGGAGGTGGCCTGATCCATGAAGCTGTTCGCACAAAAGAATGATCTGCGCAGACGCGAGCCCCTCGCGGATTCTCAGCTGCTTCTGCTGATCACCATCTGCATCTTCGCCCTCATGTACATTCTGGCCATGGTCTTCCTGGGCGGCGGCTATCTCAAGCCGCAGATGCTGTTTGATATTCTCAATGACAACGCCTTCCTCATCATCATTTCCTGCGGTCTGACCATCGTCATGATCACCGGCAGCATCGACATTTCCGTCGGCGGCGTGACGGCCCTGGTGGCCATGGTGGGCGTGATGATCCTCAACGGCAACCTTGGCCTCTGGAACGGCGTCATCAGCGCCCTGGGCCTTTCGGAAAGCTGGCGGATCGTCTTCGCCCTTCTCACGGCCCTGCTGATCGGCCTGGCCTTCGGCGCGGTGCAGGGCTTCCTGATCGCCCATCTGGAGATCCAGCCCTTCATCATCACCCTTGCCGGTATGTTCTTCGCCCGCGGTATGATCACCATCGTCAGCGTCGATCCCCAGAAGGCGCCGCAGAATCTGATGGACATCCTTCAGACCCCCATCCGGATCCCCTGGCTGGGCTCGGTGAATAACCGGGGCGTACTGATCCCGGCAAAGATGGAGATCGGCGTCGTGATCGCCCTGGTGATCGTGGTCCTTATCTATCTTCTGCTGAAGAAGCACCGCCTCGGCCGCAGCTTCTACGCTGTGGGCGGCAACCGGCAGAGCGCGCTGATGCTGGGCGTGAACGTGCGCAAGACCCGCTTCATGGCCCACCTGCTGTGCGGCCTGCTCAGCGGCATCGCCGGCTTCGTGTTCATGATGCACACCGGCGCCGGCAACGCCACCAACGCCACCGCGGCGGAAATGAACGCCATCGCCTCCTCCATCATCGGCGGCACCCTGCTCACAGGCGGCGTCGGCAGCGTCATCGGCACCTTCTTCGGCGTGCTGACCCTAAGCACCATCAAGTCCATCGTGACCACCTCCGGTCTGCGCGATCCCTGGTGGCAGAGCATCACCACCGGCGCCATGCTGTGCCTGTTCATCCTGCTGCAGAGCGTGGTGCTGATGCTCAGAAATCGCGCCAAGGGCAGCGCCGGGGCGAAAAAGTAAGCGGCGTCCTCCGGGACTTCAGTCTCAAATACAAATGCCGATACGTCGGCACTTACAGCGTGTCGGCAATGCCGGCACGCTGTCTTTTTGCCCGCATCCCGGCTTGCAAATCCATGCAGATTTGCTATAATAGACACAGATAGTAGATAGCTCGTTCAAATCGCAGTACAACAAAGAAAGTGAGGAAAGAACCATGGATCTCAAACAAACCGTACTCGGCATCGAGCTCGGCTCCACCAGGATCAAGGCGGTCCTGCTGGACCGGGAGCATCTTCCCATCGCCGGCGGCAGCTATGAATGGGAAAACCAGTTTGTAAACGGCGTCTGGACCTACTCCATGCAGGCGGTGCACACGGGACTGCAGGCCTGCTTCGCTGACCTGAAGCGCGACGTAAAAGAAAAATTCGGCGAGGAGCTCACTACCGTGGGCGCCATCGGCGTTTCCGCCATGATGCACGGCTACCTGCCCTTCGACGCCGACGGCAAGCAGCTCGCCGAGTTCCGCACCTGGCGCAACACCATCACCGGCGAGGCCGCCGAAAAGCTGACGGCCCTGTTTGGCTTCAACATCCCCCAGCGCTGGAGCATCGCCCACCTGTACCAGGCGATCCTCAACAAGGAATCCCACATCGGCGACATTGCCCGGCTGACCACCCTGGCGGGCTACATCCACTATATGTTCACGGGCCTGCACGTCATGGGCGTGGGCGAGGCCTCCGGCATGTTCCCCATCGACTCCGAAAAGATGGACTATGACCAGGCCATGGTGGAGAAGTTCGACGCCGTCTCCGGCATGCGCTGGAAGCTGCGCGACATCCTGCCCAAGGTTCTTGTGGCGGGCGAGAGCGCCGGCGCCCTGACCGAAGCGGGCGCGCGCTTGGGCGCGCGCTTCCTGGATCCCAGCGGCACCCTGCAAGCGGGCATCCCCGTGGCCCCCTGCGAGGGCGACGCGGGCACCGGCATGGCCGCCACCAACTCCGTGCGCGTACGCACCGGCAACGTGAGCGCCGGCACCAGCGACTTCGCCATGATCGTCACCGACCACGCCCTGGGCGTGCACCGGGAGATCGACATGGTCACCACCCCCGCGGGCGCACCCGTGGCCATGGTCCACTGCAACAACTGCACCTCCGACATCAACGCCTGGGTGGAGCTGCTTTCCCAGTTCGCCGACGCCATCGGCGCGCCCCAGGACAAGGGAGCCCTGTTCACCCTGCTGTTCAAGAAGGCCCTGGAGGGCGATCCCGACTGCGGCGGCCTGCTGAGCTTCAACTACTTCTCCGGCGAGGGCGTGACGGATCTGGACGAAGGCCGTCCCCTCTTCGCCCGCACCCCCAACTGCGCCTTTACCCTGCCGAACTTCATGCGCACCCACCTGCTCTCCGCCCTGGCCACCCTGAAGATCGGCCTGGACATCCTGACCCAGGAGGAGAGCATCGCCGTGGACAAGCTCTACGGCCACGGCGGCTTCTTCAAGACCCCGGGCGTGGGCCAGCGGATGCTCTCGGCAGCCGTCGGCGCGCCGGTTTCCGTCATGGAGACCGCCGGCGAGGGCGGCCCCTACGGCATGGCCCTGCTGTGCGCGTTCATGCTCTGGGGCGACGAGGGCGAGACTCTGGAGGACTACCTGGACAACAAGGTGTTCGCCTCCGCCAAGTCCTCCACCCTCATGGCCGACGCGTCCGACATCGACGGCTTCAACGCCTTCCTGGCCCGCTATAAGAAGGCCCTTCCCATGGAGAAGGCCGCCATCGAGGCGCTGTAATACTTGAAGGCCTGAAAATGCCGCAGTGCCTGCGCAAGCACGGCAAAAACGCCGACTGCAGCCAGGGCTGAAAACCATATTCAAACGAAAAAAGGGAGCGGAACCTGCCGCTCCCTTTTATCTTATTCTATTATCAAATATAGACTAAATCTTTATATACAATGCCCCGAATAACAGTGCAGCCAAAAGCCCCCTTTTGTCAAAAGGGGGCAGGGGGATTGAACTTTGATTGCCGTCCGCAGGACATTATAATCCGGCTGTTTTCTTTGCGCTGTGTCGTCTTTAGCAATCATTCTCACGATCTTGATAGAATAATTGAAATCGCCTGCGGCGCGCTGATATTGTTAAATCTCCCCTGCCCCTCTTTTAAGCAAAAGAGGGCTCGTTGTCGGAAGCTGATTTCTTGAATTGAGCCGGTCCTAAAACCGAGCTTTTGGACAGTCCGACAACAAGCGCCCCAACCGGGGCGCTTATTGTTATTCTCATTTATGCTGCTCTTGTAGATTCTTCCACAAAACTGTCGCTTACAACAAAAAATGGAAAACTCTCTGAAATCAATCAGAGAGTTTTTCCTGCAAAAACATCCGAAACGCGGTCGGCAGGGCGATTTCGTTTTTCATTTTATCCGGGCCGGCCCAAACGAATTGCTCCGGCTCGGCGCGGCAGGTGATGTAATAGCAGCGCAGGTTCCACTGGACATGGGTGAAGATGTGTACCCGGTCAAGCTGCATCTGAAGCTCCCCCGGCTCGCAGCCCCAGGCCTGCGCCTGTTCGATGGCGGCGGCAGGGTCCAGGGTGCCGGGCACGTTGGGGTATTCCCAGAGATCGGCCAAAAGTCCCCGCCTGGGGCGCTTGCGCACCGCTTCGTCAGATCCGCAGCGCAGTACGAACACCGTCCGGTCTTCGATCCTGCGTTCTTTTTTCTTTTGACGAATGGGATAGCGGGTTTGTTCCCCGCTTGCGCAGGCGCGGCAGATCTCCCGCAGCGGGCAGGCTTCGCAATTCGGCGCGCCGTTGGGCGCGCACACCGTGGCGCCCAGCTCCATTAAGCTCTGGGTGAAGGTTCCCGACTCCGAAGGATAAATCGCAGCCAGAGCGTCGTGGACGGCCTTCTTTGTGCCGTCGCGATCGACGCAGGCGTCCCAGGCCAGCAGCCGGGTAATCACCCGCAGGACGTTGCCGTCCACCGCGGGGGTGGGCAAATCAAAACAGATGGAGCAGATCGCTCCGGCGGTGTAGGGCCCGATCCCGGGCAGGGCCCGGACCTCGGCATAGGTGCACGGAAATACGCCGCCATGCCGCTCCATGATGACCTTCGCCGCCGCCTGGAGATTGCGCACCCGGGAATAATATCCCAAGCCCTCCCAGAGCTTGTGCAGAGCGTCAGGCGTGGCGTCCGCAAGATCTTTGACCGTGGGGAGCGCAGAAAGAAACCGGCTGTAATAGCCCTTCACGGCCTCCACGCGGGTCTGCTGGAGCATGATCTCCGAAAGCCAGACGTGATAGGGCTCGCGGTCAAGCCGCCAGGGCAGTTCCCGGGCGTGTTCGGCAAACCAGGGCAGCAGAAGCTCCGGCAGCCGCGCCAATACCGCGCCCCTGCTGTCCAGAGCAGCGCTATACTCGTCCATACATCCGCCCCCTTCCCTGCTTCGTATTTTACACGACCTAACACCTGTTTTCAAGGCCCATCAACCGCACACGTCTGTTCGACAAGCCCAACGTCAGCGCGTACGCACCATTCGGCCCGTCATTGCGAGGAGCGCGAGTTGTCCTTTCAGCGCATCGGGTGCGGATTGCTACGGCCCCTTTGGGGCCTCGCAAGGACGGGTATAAATACGGGAAAATAGAATAATAGAGAAAAGGCGGCGGCCAGAGGTCTGGCAGCCCTACGGCGGGGACGGAGGCGGGCAGCAAACGGGCCGATGTGGGCATCGGCCCCTACGGGATGGTTGTTTTCGGAATTCTATGAAGATAAAGAATGCCGGGGCTGCTTGCGCAGCCCCGGCGGGGTTTTATTCGAGTTTCAGAGAATCAGATGTGATTACTCCTTGTCGGCGTCCATGGCGCGGTACAGGAAGGTCACGACCTGGCCTCTGGTGCAGGTGCCGTCGGGCGCGAAGGTGGTGGCGGTCATGCCGTTGGTCACCTTGCTGGCCACCGCCCAGGCCACGGCCTTCTCATAGAAGGCGCCGGGCTTGAGGTCGGTGAACGGGCTCTCGGCTTCCTCCACCTCG
>CADBKB010000034.1 GCA_902795095.1 Oscillospiraceae bacterium | reverse complement strand
AAGCGCGCAAGGGTTCAAATCCCTTCTTCTCCGCCAGAAAAAAGACCGCCTTCGGGCGGTCTTTTTTCTGGCGGAGAAGAAGACGGGATTTGAAAGATTAAATCCGATCTGCCGGTGGCAGATCGGGCGCCGGCGTCCCCGCCGGCGCAACATTCCATTTTTGCGCAGCAAAAATGCAACAAATCCCTTCTTCTCTGTTTCGTTCCGCAATCGGGTTGGAAGCGAAGAATGTATCAAGTCTGCTTCTGCCCAGTCACTCGGACTTCGGCAGATCGGCCGACGCAACATTCCATTTTTGCGCAGCAAAAATACACCAAATCCCTTCTTCTCCTTTCCGATCTCACACAGCCTCTTGCAGTTCCGGCCGCACCCGGCTATAATGGGATCAATCCAAACCCGGAGGGTTCGCCATGACAATCAGACAGTACAGCGTCAAAGACATTCAAGCCATGATCCGCATCTGGAATCAGGTCGTCGAGGACGGGGTCGCCTTTCCCCAGGAGGAATTCCTGGACCCGGATACCGGCGCAGCCTTCTTCGGTGAGCAGACCTATAACGGCGTGGCTGACATCGGCGGCGAGGTCGCGGGGCTCTATATCCTGCACCCCAACAACATCGGCAGGCTCGGAACGATCGCCAACGCCAGCTACGCCGTGTCCCGCGACCGACGGGGAGCGCACATAGGCGAGGCGCTCGTGCGGGATTCCCTCGTCAAGGCGAAGGAATTCGGCTTCCGGGTCATGCAGTTCAACGCCGTGGTGGAGTCCAATGATCACGCGCAGCATCTGTATGAGCGCCTGGGTTTCGTGCGGCTCGGCACGATCCCCGGCTGTTTCCGCATGAAGGACGGACATTACGAGAACATCATCCCCTACTACCACAGCCTGTAAGCATTCGACAATTCCGCTTGATTTTTTTGTAAATATTGTTTATATATATACTGTAAGAACACACCCATTATTTCGAGGGGGTACAACAATGGATCCGAATCAAAGACCGCATTCACGAGATAAAAAAGTCGCCGGCGGCACTGCGAACGTCGGCAAGGGCGAACAGGTCGCTGCCGGCGGCCCCGTCGGCGGCCAGGACCACCGTCCCGGCGCCGGCCAGCAGCAGCCCCAGCAGCATAAGCGCGAGGGCGTGACCCGGCGCTCCGGCAGTCTGCTTCCGCTGCTCTTGCTGGTCGTCGTGGCCTTCCTTCTGCTGCGCACCTGCTCCAGCTCCGGCGCCGGCGGCATGGCGGGCTCCACCGAGCCCACGGGCCAGACCGTCACCATCCAGGAGACCCAGCCCGAGGAAGCCAACTCCTTCATGACCGAGGAAACCTATGTGGCGCCCGAGCCCGCCCAGGAGGAGCCCGTGGTGACCACCGTCGCCTCCTCCGCCCGCGACAAGCGCGTGGTGCTCAAGGGCGGCGGAAAGGACACCGCGACCATCATGGTCTATATGTGTGGCACCGACCTGGAATCCAAGCATTCCATGGGCACTGCCGACATGAAGGAAATGCTCAACGCCTCCATGTCCGATAAGGTCAATCTGATCATCTGCACCGGCGGCTGCAAGCAGTGGAAGAACAATGTCGTGTCCAACGCCGTCAACCAGATCTATCAGATCGACAACGGCAAGCTCTACCGCCTGGAGGAGGACTTCGGCAGCAAGGCCATGACCGACCCCACCAGACCGCAACGCCCTGATCCTCTGGGATCACGGTGGAGGCTCCGTCACCGGCTACGGCTATGACGAAAAAGCCCGCAATGCCGCTTCCATGGACCTAACGAAGCTCAACTCCGCCCTGAAGAACGCCGGCTGCGTGTTCGAGTGGATCGGCTTCGACGCATGCCTGATGGCCACTCTGGAGACCGCGCTGGTTTGCAACGAGTACGCCGACTATCTGGTGGCCTCCGAGGAAACCGAGCCCGGCACCGGCTGGTACTACACCAACTGGCTGACCAAGATCTCCAAGAACACCTCCACCCCCATGGTGGAGCTGGGCAAGACCATCGTGGACGACTTCGTGGGCGTCAGCACCCGCGCCTCCTCCGGCGCCCAGGTGACCCTGTCGCTCATCGACCTGGCCGAGCTCTCCGGCACCGTGCCCCAGAGCTTCAAGGACTTCGCCACCTCCACCCACACCCTGCTCAAGAGCGACAACTATCAGCAGGTTTCCGACGCGAGAGCCAACGTGCGCCAGTTCTCCGTGCGCAGCCGGATCAACCAGATCGACCTGGTGGACTTCGCCAACCGCATCGGCACCAATGAGTCCAAGGCCCTGGCAGACGCCCTCAAGAGCTGCGTCAAGTACAACGGCTCGAACATCTCCCGCGCCTACGGCGTGAGCATCTTCTTCCCCTATGAGAGCCTGCAGTCCGTCAACAGCGCGGTCGCTGTGTATCAGGACCTGGGCCTGTCGGATGAATACACCGACTGCATCCGCAGTGCTGGGCGGCGGCGCCTCCCCCGTCCCCTCCCTCTTCGGTTCCTCCGGCGGCAGTTCCGGCAGCTCCGGTGGGTACGGCGGCCTGGACGCCTCGACGATCCTCCAGCTGCTCGGCGCCTTCGGCGGCCGCAGCATGCCCCAGGAGCTCAGCTGGATGGACAAGGACGTTGTGGAAGAAAGCGCCCAATACGTGGCGGATCACCACATCGATCCCAGCCATATCACCGTGACGGACCGCAACGGCACGAAGGTCCTGGCTCTGTCCGACGAAGAGTGGAAGCTCATCCAGACCGTGGAGCTCAACGTCTTCACGGACGACGGCGAAGGCTTCATCGACCTGGGCCGCGACAACACCTTCGATTGGACCGATAACGGCGAGCTGCTGCTGGAGTTCGACGGCACCTGGCTGACCGTGGACGGCCATGCCTGCGCCTACTATCTGGAGTCCGACGTCGAAAATGACGACGGCACCTGGACCACCGTGGGACGCATCCCCGCGCAGCTCAACGGCGACCTGGTGGATCTGCGGGTGGTATTTGACGCCGAGCATCCCGACGGAGCCATCACCGGCGCCGATCCGTTCTACAACGAGGGCGAGACCGACGCCCAGGCAAAGGGCGCCATTCCCCTCAACGAGGGCGATACCATCCAGCTCCTGTGCGACTACTACACCTACGACGAAGCGTTCGACGCCACCTATACCCTGGGCGAGCCCTTCACCGTGGGCTCGAAGGAACCTGTCATTGCCAACATGAAGCTCAGCGGTTTCGACCGCTGCTCTGTCTGCTGGCGGCTGACCGACATCTACGGCAACCACTACTGGACGCCCGCCATCGAATACTGACCGACGATCAAAACCAGCCCCGCTCCGGCGGGGCTGGTTTGCTATTGACTTCATATGCAGTTTGATGTACTATATTATTAGAACTATCGGAGGTGATGAAGGATGGCGAAGCTGGCAGGCAAGAGGCTCGGCTGTCTTTTTCTGGCGCTGATCATGCTCCTGCTGCTGGGCGGGTGCGCGGCATTCCGGGAGGCCCGGTCCATGAACGAAAAGCTCGAGGCCGAAGCGGGTGCGCTGCTTTCCCAGATGATGACCTGCGTGGAGCGCCGCGACGCGCAGGGGGCCGCCGCCCTATGCGAGGATCCTTCGCAGATGCAGCGGGACTTCTCCGCCATCGTTGCAGCCTGGCCAGTGCGCAGCACGGATCCCTATGAGCTGCGCAGCTCGATCGGCACCTTCGAGCCGGGAAAACCCACCGGCATCCGGGCCATGGCGTCCGGTGAGACGTCCCTCATCAACATGTACAGCTACCACGTCCGATGCGCCGACGGGACCTACGAGGTCCGCCTGGGAAAGAAGCCCTTTGCAGAAGAGAGCAAAATCACCTTTTTCGACGTCGTTTCCGTGCAAGAGCTGCTGGGCAAAGGAATCGAGCCCGCCGGAACCACCTTCCCCACCGCCAGAAAATCCTTCGGTCAGTGGCTTCTGCTGATCTTTTGGGGTCTGGCCATGGCGCTGAGCCTGTTCATGGCGGTGGATGTTGTCCGCAAGAGGCCGAAGCTCTGGGGCCTCTGGCTGGCGGGCATGTTCCTGTTCCTCGTCCTGTTTTTCAATGGCGGCGTCGGGCATTTTCATTATGGCGTCACCGTGGGAATCTTTTCGCCGACCTATCTGATGCGTTTCCAGGGCGGCGAGTTGCGCTTGCGCCTGGGGCTCCCTGTCGGAGCGATTCTATACTGGATCTTCCGGAACAAGCTCCCCCGGCGGCCGTCTAAACAGCAGAAGCAACCTTGAATGGAGGCGATTGCGATGAAACCCACCTTTTGTAAGCGATTCGTGTGCCTGGTGCTGGCACTGGGGATGCTTCTGCTTAGTGGCTGCGGCCTGATCTCCGGGATCAGACAGAGCCTGGAGGACGCTCAGGCGCAGGCGGACGCGACGCTTGTAAGTATGATGGTCTGCGTGGAGAACAACGACGCTCAGGGGGCCTCCGCGCTGGCCTACGATCCCGCCGCGATGCTCGAAGGCTTCGCCTCGATCTGCGCCGCCTGGCCGGTGCACGCCGACGATGAATATGAGTCCGCCGGTCTGAATATCAACAAAAGCAAGGACGCTGACGGCGAACCCGTCACCGTCGTGGATGCCGTCTACATCATCCACTGCGACGACCAGGACTATCAGGCCCAGTTCTCCACCCGGGAGGACAGCGCGGGCAGCGGCCTCATCGGCTTCCAGGTGGATTCGGTGCAGTCGCTGATAGACAACGGCATTGAGCCCGCGGGGGGCAATACCCCGGCGGCCGGGAAAACGCCCGCCCAATGGGGCCTCACAGTCTTCTGGATCCTGGCTTGCGTTTTCTGTCTGATCACGATCATCGACATCGTCCGCAAAAAGCCGCAGCTCTGGGGCCTGTGGATCCTGATCGCGTTGGTATTTATCGGGTTCAGCGCAGACAAATGGAGCGGCGGCTCCCGCTTCCTCGCCCGGTTCGGTCTGCTCCTCAGCAGTGAATGGACCCATCTGACCAACGGAAGGAATCATCTGCAGTTGTGCATCCCCATTGGCGCGATCCTCTACTGGATCCAGCGCAGGCGCCTGCTTCGCAGGCCCGCAGCTTACGCCGTACCGGTGCAGCCGGGTCCCATGGCAGATCCCGCACAGGCGCAGCCTGCGCCTGCAGCAGATCCCGGGCAGGCGCAGCCGATGCCCGCAGCGGATCCCGGACAGGCGCAGGTTCCCCCTCAATAAACGAAAACGGACATCCGAAAGGATGTCCGTTTTTTTACGTCTGGGGGGCTTGTTCCGTTTTCTTTTTTCTGGAACGGCGGTACTGCCGCCGCGGCTTCTGGGCCACCTTTTCGTAGGCAGCGGCGGCCTCGGAGCTGCCCTCATAGATCAGGCGGCTGACCCGCAGAGAGCCGTCCGGATCCAGACTCAGCCGGATGCGAACCAGGAATTTTCCGTGCTCCGGGCACACCGACATGTTCATATACCGACGACCGGGCTGGGAGTACCAGCGGCCGGCCTTCATATGCAGGGCGCACTGGGGGCAGAGGTTTTCCGTCTCCGCCATGGCCTGCATTGCCTGTGCCTTATCGGCATAGCCATGGAACACATGCCGGTCCAGGCAGCCCTCGGGCTGCGCGCCGTGAAAGCCGTTCTCATGGGCCTTCAGGGCCTGCTCATACTCCCGGCAGCCTCTGGCAAGGTCCAGCTTCGCGCATACCAGCGCGGTGTGAAACGCGTCGCCCAGGGCGTCGTGGGCGGGGCGGGTGGCCTCAATGCCGCACATCTCCATGGCAGTCTTCAGCGCCTTCTGGGCGCCGGAGCCGTCGGTCTGGGCGTTGAAAATCATCTGGGCGTTGTACCAGCGGGAGATCCAGTCCGTCTCAAAGCCGAACAGCTGCATGTTCTCCCGCAGGATGGTGCTGTCGTCGAAACCCCAGCTCAGGAAGGTGCACTCGGACCCGCACCAGGCGCGGAACTTGCGCAGCGCCTCTGGGAAGCTGACGCCATCAGCCTTGAGCCGGGCCTCCTTGATGCCCGTCAGACTGCTGACGCGCTTGTTAAGCCGGCGGTAGTAGCGGGGCTTCACCAGGATCTGGAATTCATCCGCCACCGTCTGGTCGCTGAGCATGCGCACCGCGCCGATCTGTATGATCTCCCCATGGATATCCACCGGGAGCTTTTTCTTTGACGAGGGCGAGCCCGGCCAGGGCTGGTTCCACTCCAGGTCCAGAACAATGTACTGCATACGCTTTGCGCACTCCGTTTTCTTTCATTCTACCCAGGTATGATACCACATTCCCGGATTATATGCAACATTTCTTTCCCGGATTCGGCACAGATGCTGCCGGCGGCGCATAGATTGGAGAAAACGGAAAGGCGGCGATACAATGGCGACGATATTTCTGAGTCCATCGACCCAGGATTTTAACCCCTACGTTACCACCGGAAACGAAGAATACTGGATGAATCTTCTGGCCGACGAGCTGGTCCCCTATCTGGAGGCCAGCGGGATCAATGTCGTGCGCAATGATCCCGGCGGTACCGTGGGCGACTCCGTCCGGGCCTCAAACGCAGGAACCTATGACTTCCATCTGGCCCTGCATTCCAACGCCTCCTCCCCCGCCCAGGCCGGGCGCAATCGCGGGGTAGACATCTATTACTATTCCGGCAGCGCCCGCGGCCTGCGCATGGCGAATATCATCGTTGACAACATAAGGCAGATCTATCCCCTGCCCGACCGGGTCCGGGCAGTGCCGACCTCCTCTCTGTTTGAGCTGCGGCGAACCAGGGCGCCTGCGGTCCTCGGGGAATTCGGCTATCACGACAACCCGGATGACGCCCAATGGATCGAGAACAATCTCACCGCCATTGCCCGCGCCCTGGCGCTTTCCGTGACGGAGTATTTTGGCCTGCCCTATCTTCCGCCCGGGCCCGTCCGCCGCGCCGTGGTGCAGACCGTCACGGGTCAGCTCAATCTGCGCGGCGCGCCTTCCTCCGCGGGAAGCATTCTGCGCACCATCCCCGGCGGAGCAAGCCTGGAGGTGCTCAATGCCTACAATGGCTGGTATGTGGTGCGCTATGAGGGAATGCTTGGCTACGTGCTGGGGGAATACCTGCGCTTTCTTTAGGATAGAGGGCAAAGGAGGAAAACAGGGCGTTGATCTCCCCATTGTACCGTACCCCAAGGCCCGCCCGCATGCGCAGGCAGAGGCAGTAGGCAAACTCCCCCTCCAGGCGCACCAGCGCTCTGCAGACCGAGCTGCCCGCGGCCGTTTTAGAGCTCCAGGCCAGCTGACACTCCCGCTCCCCTGCGTTGGCGGGACAGAGCCGGCTCCGGGCATTGCCTGCAACAGCGTACACAGCGGCGTCCAGACCGTCGGTGACCAGCACCCGGGCCGTGATCTCATAATCCCCGTTTTTCGCGCGATACACCCGCGCCTCGGGGGTGCAGGACGTCAGCACCGCCTCCGGCGGGACACACAGGCTGATAAAGCACGGCGCGTCCCCGGCGCTGCATGTAGGCATCTGATCGCGCACCGTCTCGTACATTGCGCCGGGGCCTGCGCAGGCGCTCAGCAGCACGGCGAGCAGGATCGGCAGAAGCCTTTTCATTGTCTTCCCTCCTACAGAAAAACACCGCCGGATCGGCGGTGTTTGAATGTATGTACCGGGTGATGTAATTATTCCTCCCGTGCCAGCAGATACAGCGGCGGATGGGGATCGTAGCTCTGGGCGCAGTAGGTGATGGAGCCGATGGGCTTGCCGCTGACGCCGTAACGGGGATTGTAACCGAACAGGTTTACGTAGCGGTCCAGATCGTTTTCCTCGGCAGCCATGGCTTCGAGCAGGCAGACCGTCGCCTTGGCGTCGTCGATGGCGCGGTGGCTGTTGACAGCCATCTCCCCCAAGCCGTATGCCTCGATGGCGTTCTCCAGCTTATGGGGATAGGGACGGCGGTCACGGTAGACCGTCAGCGCATCCAGAAACTTCAGACCGCGCAGACAGCCCGCAAGCCCGAACCGGGCCAGGAAATAATAGAGGAAGCTCAGATCGAACTGGGCGTTGTAGGCGACGCACAGGGCCTTGTCGCAGGCCAGAAAGTCCTGTAACCGCTCGGCTGCCTCCCGCCTGCCGACGCCATCGGCGTCCAGCATGCTCTGGGAGATGCCGGTAATGCGCTCGATCACCGGAGGCACCGTGCGCCCCGTGGGCAAACGAATGAGAAAGCTCAGCTCTCCGTCCGGCGCAAAGCTGTCGCCGTCGCGCCGCAGCCGGACCGCCCCGAGCTCAATGATCTCGTCCGTCCGGAATTTGACGCCGGTGGTCTCGGTGTCCAGCACGATCAGAGTTTCAAAGTCAGTGAACAGATCCTTCATGTAACCTTCCCGCTATTTCATTTTCGGCTTGAATTCCGCCTCTTCGCCCCGAAGGAGCCGGCGGATGTTGCTCCGGTGCAGGAAGATGACCAGCACGCAGATCACAAGGCACAGCACATGCGCCAGGGTGAAGCCGGGATTCAGCAGCCAGTAGATGATGGGATAAACCGCAGCGCAGGTAATGGAGCAGGCGGATATCCGGCGGGTCAGCAGGAACATGAGCATGAACACTGCAAACAGGATAAGAAACAGCCGCCAGTCCAGCAGCAGGGCGATGCACGCCGAGACGCTGACGCCCTTGCCGCCGCGGAATTTGAAAAACACGGGCCAGCTGTGGCCGATCAGCGCGCCGAAGCAGCCGATGACCAGCCCGGTGCGGCCTGCCAGCAGCAGGCCGAAGAGTCCCGCCAGGGCGGTCTTGAGCATATCCCCCGCCAGGGTCAGCAGGCCCTTGGGCAGGCCGAAAATCCGCGCAACATTGGTGGCGCCGGCATTGCCGCTGCCATGGTTGCGGACGTCATTGTGCCAGAGGGTCGCTGAAAGCAGGACGGAAATGCTGATCGAGCCCAGCAGATATCCGACCACGGCAATGAGGATGTATCGGATCACCAAGGAAGACACCTCCCGCTATCGTTTGCAGTTTTTTATTTTCGGAAAAACAGAATGCCCAGACAATTGGGGCCGCAGTGGCAGGAAACGGTGCAGCCGGCCTTCGTCTGCAGGATCTCTTCGAAGGGTGCGCAGCTCTCCACCACGGTCTGGATCCGGTCCACCATGGCCTGATCCATGTCGGAATGGGTGATGAAGATGCGCCGCAGGTCCAGGGTGTCCACGTCGGCCAGTCGCTCCCGGATATATTTCTCCAGGCACTTCTCCAGGCTGCCGCGGTACTTTTTGCCCACCCGCATTTTGCCCTCCACCACTTCGATGCAGGGCTTCAGGCTCAGAAGATTCGCCCCGAGGGCCGCCACGGAGCTGCAGCGGCCGCCCTTGTGCAGATACTCCAGGGTATCGATGACGAAGCTTACGTCCAGCTTCTTTTTCATCTCGTAGATCGTCTCGACGATCTTCTCGGGCGCTTCGCCGTTCTCGGCCATGATGGCCGACTCGATGACAAGCTGGCCGATGCCGGTGGAGAGGTTCTCCGCATCGATGATATAGACGCCGGACACCTCCTGGGCCGCCAGGCAGGCATTCTGGTAGCACGAGGACATGGAGGCGCTGATGGTGAAATGAATCACCGCGTCGCAGTCCCGGCGCAGGCCCTCAAAAATATGCTGATACTCATCCATATTCACCGCCGCGGTGGAGCACATGCCGCCGCCGGCGCTGACATGGCGGAAGATGTCCTGGGGTGTGATCTCCAGGCCATCCTTATAGAACTTGCCGTCCATGCTGACGCACAGAGGGACGATGTGTACACGGTATTTCTCGATCAGTTCAGGCGAAAGATCACAGGTGCTGTCGGAGCTGATAATGATTTTCATGAATGACTGGTCCTTTCTTCGCGGACCCGGGATCCGCGGCGGGAGTATACGATAGTTATATTTTACCCATTCTGGGCGAAATGTCAATGTTCATTTGGTTTTCCACTGTCCGGTTTATGGGACAGCAAGGATGTTATACTGGGGGCGAACAAGGAAAGGAGATACCGCTATGCATGAAATGATCGACCTTCGTCCCTATCTGCCGGAGCAGCCCTGCCGGATCCGTCCGGTCCAGCCGGCTGCCAAAGCCCCCATGTCCATCCTGCTGGCTCTGGAGGCCGTCGTCACGGCGGTCATCGGCGTGAGCATCGTCGTCGGCGTCGGCGCCTTCCTGCTTATGCTGTAGGCACAAATTCGCCTGTCTCCGTATAGAGATAGCTGCCGCAGGGCGGCGTCATGCAGCGAGAAAGCTGCTGCGATTCGCAGTATGCCCCCGTGGAATGGATCGCCACCAGGGTCCCCGGAGAAAGTGCCGGGAGGATGGCACGGTCGCAGATGAGCTCGCGGGCGTCGGGGCTGCAGCCATGAACGGAATAAACCCGCCGGCCGGTTCTGGCGCAGGAGCCCACCACGGATATGGCATGCCGCCCGCCGCCGAGAAGCAGATCCGGGAGCTGGGCCGTACTCATATCCAGGATCGCGTAGGACCGGCCGCGCTCGCGCACCTCCGCCACGCGGCTGATGAGCAGCCCGTGGCGGGCCACTGCGCACCGGCCAAGCTCGGTGACGATTGCCGGGCGAAGCTGCCCGTCGAAGGCGGCGGCATAGGCGTCGCGTACGATGGCGCCCACCCGACTGAGCTGGATCACGGCGCCGTCCGTCTCGCTGCGCACCCCGACGCCGCCGCCGAGGTCAATGAAATCAAAACGGATGCCGCTGCGGGCAATCTCCTTCGCAAGCGCAAAGAGCATCGCGGCCACGGCTGGATAGTGCTCTTCCCTGCCGCAGCCAAGATGGCAGTGCAGACCCAGCGCCTCCACCCCGGCCTCCCGCAGCGTACGGGCCGCGGCAAGAATCTGCTCAGCGTCCATGCCGGACTTATGCCGGGACGAAGCCGCGGCGGATCTGCCTGGCTCCCGGTCGGGATGATAGCGCAGGGCGCAGCGCCACGGCAGGAAGCTCTCCATGGCGCAGATCTGGGCAGGTGAATCGAAAATCACCGTGCAGTCGCCTTGCCCGGCGGCCTGCGCCGCCGCGGCTGTCATGGCCGCGGTATGGAACGCGATCTCAGAAAAACCGTACCGCCGGGCTGCCTCCAGCTCCGGTACGCTCCGGGCAAGGGCGCCGAAGCCCTCCTCCCGGAAAATGCTCGCAATCGCGCTGCATCCGTTGGCGCTGAGAGGATACCAGGCCCGGTGCTCCGGCGCCCAGTCAAAGCTGGCGCGGATGAGCCGGGCCGATTTGCGGATCCCCTCGCCATGGTAGAGGTAGAAGGGCGTGGGCACGGTCCTGGCAAAAGCGGCAAGCTTCTGCTGGGGCAGGAACAGCCGATCCGGACGATACAGATTGGCGTATGCCATTGGCTTCTCCTCAGGCGCGGACGTTATTGCGGAACAGGATATCCAGCCCCTTCAGCAGCAGGTTCTTGTCATAGCCGATCTCTCTGCGGCACAGGGGGATGACATAGCGGGATAGCCCGCCGGTGGCTATCACGGGCACGGTACCGCCCATCTCCGCTTCCATCCGGTCGAGCAGTCCGTCGAGCATGGCCGCCGCGCCCAGCATGATGCCGCTGCGCATGCACTCGACGGTATTGCGGCCGATGGCATGCTTCGGCGCGTCCAGGGAGATGCCGGGCAGCTGGGCGGTGCGGCCGGTCAGGGCCTCCATGGAGATGCGCACGCCCGGGCAGATGCAGCCGCCAAGGAAGCTGCGGTGCTCATCTATGACGGTGATGGTGGTGGCGGTGCCCATATCCACGATCATGAGGGGCGCGCCGTAATAGCGCACGCCCGCCACGGCGGCCACGATGAGGTCGGAGCCCACCTGCTTGGGGTTATCCACCTTCACATTGAGGCCGGTCTTGATGCCGGGGCCGACGATGATGGGCTCCATGCCCGTCATTTTGACCACGGCGGTGTGCATGGAGTTGAGCACCTGGGGCACCACCGAGGAAATGATGACGCCCTCCAGCTTCCGGATCTGCACGTCAAACAGACCCAGCATGCCGTGAAGCTCCATGTGGTACTGATCGGAGGTCTTATGGGTATCGGTGGCCATGCGGGCCTCAAAGAGGATCTCGCTGTTCTCGATGCCTCCGAGTACGATGTTGGAATTGCCGATGTCGATGGCTAAAATCATGGGTTTTCCTCCAATTGCTCAGTCTTGCGTGATTTCAATGATTTTCGGCTTGACAACGCCGCGGTCAAGCTCGATCACCGCGCAGGTGACCGGCCCCATGCCGCTGCAGGTGCCGGGATTCACCATCCAGAGCCCGTTGTGCCAGTCGCACAGAGGGCGGTGGGTATGGCCGAACAGCAGCACATTCGCCTCAGCTTCCCGGGCGGCAAGCTCCGCCCGGAGCAGGCCGTATTTCACCCGGAGGGTGTGGCCATGGGTCACATAGAAGCGCACGCCCTCCAGCACATCCACAATGCGCTCCGGCCCCGCGCCGTAGTCGCAATTGCCGCACACGCTCCACATGGGAATGTCGGGATAGCGCTCGGCCAGACGCATGGCGTCGCGGTCATGATCGCCCAGGTGGATGATCCTGTCCGGCCGCTGCGATTCCACAGCCTGATACATATAATCCATCCTGCGATGGGAGTCGGATAAAACCAGCAGCTTCATGTGTTCACCTTTTGCCCCGCGGCGCATATAGTGGGATAGCGGCCCTGCCGCGGATCTGAGGCTATTATAACAAGCGAACGGTCAGGAGGCAATGAAATGTTTTCAAATGCTGCAAATAATTCGCTCCCCTTCTCCGAAGAGGATCTCCGGCGGGCGCTCTCGTCGCCGGAGGGCGCGCAGCTTCTGGCGCGGCTGCGCGCAGGCAACGGCGAGGCCCTCAGCCGGGCCGCCAGGGCGGTGCGCAGCGGCGACTATGCAGGCGCGCGCAGCGCTCTGGAGCCGGCGCTGCGCGATCCGGAGGCCCTGGCGCTGCTGGAAAAGCTGAAGACGCTCCGGACGTAGAGCATGGATCAGCTTGAAGACGCCCTGGGGAAGCTCCTGAACGATCCCGGCGCCATGTCCCAGGTCATGCAGCTTGCCCAGAGTCTGGGCGCGTCCGCCCAGAGCGCGCCGGAACAGGAGACCGTGACCCTCGCGCCTGTCCCGGCAGCGGACCGGCGCAGCGCTCTGCTGCAGGCACTGGAGCCCTACCTGTCCCCGGAACGGCGGCAGAAGCTCCGGCGCGCCATGCAGCTTGCCCGTCTGTCCGGCCTCATGAAAACCGTCATGCAGCTCCCTGACCGGGAGGATTCGGAGGCGATCTGATGTACAGCCGCTATATTCCCGGGCCGGACGGCGTGTACCGCCGGCAGCGTATGGAGAGCGCGGCGCAGCCGCTGCCCCCGCCCCAGGCGCAGCCCGTCGTATCCCCGCCCGATCTCAAGCAGCAGCTGCGCGAGCGACTTCCGGGGAACCTGGAGCTTGGCGATCTGCTGGTGCTGCTGATCGCCCTTCTGCTGCTGATCGACGAGGAAGCGGATCTGCAGACCGTTCTGCTCACCGCCGCGGCCTTTTTTTTCCTGTAAAAAACACAGACAGGCGAACCTGTCTGTGTTTTTTATTATTCCTCATCCATGGCGGCCACGCAGGTGCGCAGAACTTCGCCGGCGATGGGACCGGCCACAGCGCTGCCGCTGCCGCCGTTCTCCACAATGACGATGAACGCCAGGGGGTACTCGTTCGACTGGATGAATCCGGCAAAGGTGGCGTTGGGGGTCTCATCCGGCCCCACCTCCGCGGTGCCGGACTTCGCGCAGACGTACAGGTCCGGGAACAGATCCGTGCCGTAGATGGAAACCACGTTGTTGCGCATCATTTCCGCCAGCTTGTCTGCGGTCGAGGCCTCAATCACCCGATCCAGCTTCTGCGTCGAGCCCTTGTGGGTCCCCAGGCCGCTGCCGGAGCGGAGCACCAGGCACGGCTTTGCGGCGCTGCCGCCGTCGGCAATGGCGCCCATGAAGGTCATATACTGGCAGGCGTTGACCAGGTCGGTATACTGGCCGATGCCGGACCATGCCAGATCCGCCTCGGAAGCATGGGAGAGATCCATATGGCCGGAGGCGGTGCCGATGCCGTCGAATTCCAGAGAATCCGCCACGCCGATACGGCGGGCGTACTGCTCCAGCCGATCCGTTCCGAGCTGCTGGGCGATCTGGCCAAAGGCGCAGTTGCACGAATGGGCCAGCGCCTGCTCGAAGGTCAGATCGCCGTGGGCGTCGGCGCAGGTGATGACCTCGCCGCCGGTTTCGTAGCTGCCGTCGCAGTGGAAGATCTGCTCTTCGATATCCGGGATCTGCTCGATGGCCGCCGCGGCGGTGACCAGCTTGAAAATGGAGCCGGGTACATAGGTGGCATTGAAGAAACGGTTGACATAGACGCCATCGTAGGCAGGGTCGTCCTCGTCGATCTCCGGCACATCGTCCGGGTCGTAGGTCGGGGACGTCACGGCGCACAGGATCTCGCCGGTGCGGTAGTTGTAAACGCCCACGGTGCCCTTGCGCCCGTCCAGAGCCTCCAGCGCGGCGGTCTGGGCCTGTGCGCTGAGGGAGAGGGTCATCTTACCCTTCCCCTGCTGGGCGCCGTAGGTGCCCGTGAAGAGGTTGTAGCCGATCAGCGAGTCGGAATACTTTTCCATCAATCGGGAGGGAATGAATCCGTCCCGGTCGCCGAGGATGTGCATGGTGGCCATGCGCAGCAGACGGCTGTCGGCGTATTCCCGGCCGTCGGTGGCGTCCAGCAGCACCGTGCCGCTGCGGTCGGTGACGACGCCGGTATTGAGATTGCCGCCGGAATAGACATGGGGGCTGCCCTGGAAGGTGGCCCAACGGCCCGCCTCAATACAGTAGCGCACCGTAAAGACGATCACGCCCAGGGCGAGGATGATGGCCAGGGCCAGGGCGAACCAGGCGCGCTTAGATATCCTGTTCATCCAATGCCTCCTTCCTCGGCGGCAGCTTGATGGCAAAGCTGGCGTTCTGACGGGTGTCCGCAGCCTTGATGAAGGCCAGCAGACCCCAGGCGGACATCATACTCGAGCCGCCGTTGGATACAAATGGGAAGGTCACGCCGGTCAGCGGCAGGAAATCCACTGTGCCGAACACATTCAGGATCGTCTGGGTGATCATGATGCTCATGGCGGCGCAGGCGCCGATGGTATAGAAGCTGCTGCGGCCCATGGAAGCCGCTTTCAGCACGAAGATCCCCAGCACCACCAGGACCGCCACCATCATGAGCGCGACGAGAAGGCCCCATTCCTCGGAAACGAAGGCGAACACCAGGTCGGTGTCCGAGGCGGCCACGTACTTGAGCCAGCCCCGGCCTACCCCCAGGCCCACCAGTCCGCCGGAGGCGATGCACATGAGCGAGCGAGTCTGCTGGAACCCCTTGTCCAGGGGATCCTCCCAGATATGGCCCCAGGTGGAGAAGCGCTCCAGGATATAAGGGCGGAACTTTGCCGCCAGGACGCCGGCAAAGCCGGTGCCGGCGCAGATGAGGGCAATGCCGGCAAAGCTGCCGGAACGGAGGTATGCGATCACCAGGAAGCAGACGAAGAAGATCAGCGCTGCGCCGAAGTCGCTCATCAAGGCCAGGCAGCCGCAGATCACGGCGGAATAGGCAATAAACAGGATCAGATTTCGCTTGGTCACGATCCGGTCCATGGTGGATGCGCCGGCAAAGATGAAGCAAACCTTCACCAGCTCCGAAGGCTGGAAGGACACGCCGCCGATCATGATCCAGTTCTTTGCGCCGAAAATGCTCACGCCGAACACCAGGTTGACCGCCAGCAGGCCGAGGCCCGCCGCCGCGGCAACATAGCGGATCTTCTTGGCCCGCTCCAGATCCCGCAGGGACCAGACGATGGCCATATACAGGATGATGCCAAGCACCAGCG
>CADBKB010000033.1 GCA_902795095.1 Oscillospiraceae bacterium | reverse complement strand
GGCAGATTGTCCACCCAGCCGGTGAGATACAGATCCCTCGCCAGGTAATAGGCCGTGTAGCGGAAGCCCACGTGCTGCACCCGGCCGGAAAACAGGACCCGCCAACGGACCTGCTGTTCGCCCATATTCTCATCTCCCTTCCGTTCAAACAAAGTATATCCCGCGGCGAAATCAAAGTCAAGAAAAGGAGGCAGCCATGCACGTTTTGCTTTTGAGCTGCAGCACCGGCGAAGGCCACAACCACTGCGCCCGCGCCGTCCGCCAGTCCCTGGAGGCCATGGGCCACGAGACGGATTTTTTCGACATGCTGCATCTGTTCGGCGAGACCGGTCCCATCAGCGTGGAGGGGCTGCTGAACGTGATCTCCACGAAGGCCCCGAACCTCTTCGGCCTCATCTACAAAGCGGGTGAGCGGGTCAGCGCCCTGGGCGTCACCTCGCCGGTATACCTGGTGAACACCACATACGGCGACGAGCTGTGCAATCTCATCAATCAGATCGACTATGACGCCGTTGTGTGCTCCCATCTGTTTCCCATGGAAACCCTCACCTATATCCGCCGCAATTACGACCTGCGGGCAAAATGCTACGGCATCCTCTCGGACTACACCTGTATCCCCTTCCTGGCCGAGACGGAGCTCGACGCTTATTTCCTGCCCCATGAGATGGTGCGAGCCGAATGCGTACAGGCGGGGATCCCGGCAGAGAAACTGATCGTCACAGGCATGCCGGTGGCGGCGGCCTTCCGGGAAACCATGACAAAGGCTGAGGCGCGGGAAGCCCTGAACATCCCGGCGGAAAAGAAGCTCTATCTGGTCATGACCGGCGGCATCGGCTGCGGCGACGCCATCGGCCTGTGCGAACGTCTGCTGGTCCTGCCGGACGAGGACGCGCTGATCTACGTGCTGGCAGGCCGGAACCAGGAGCTTCTGGACCGTCTGGAGGAAAAGTACGGCAGCAATTCCCCGGTGCGCGCCGTGCCATTTACGGACCGGGTCAGCGCGTACATGCGCGCCGCGGACGTGCTCCTGTCCAAGGCCGGCGGCATCTCCAGCGCTGAGGCAGCGGTGGTGGGCGTACCGCTGGTGCACACCATGATGATCCCCGGCGTGGAGACAAAAAACGCGGACTTTTTCGCCGGCCTCGGCATGTCCCTGCGGGCCGACACCCCTGAAGCCGCCGCCCGCTTCGCCGACCGCATCGTCTACGACGGCAAGACCGCGGCAAAAATCATCGCAGCGCAGCGGGCCCATATGCCGCCCGACGGCGCGGAGAAGATCGCGGAATATGTGCTGAATCATTAACAAGCACGCCGCCTCCCGGTCGGGAGGCGGCGTGCTTTATTCCGTATAGACGAGCCGGAAGGTCGTCTCAATACAGCCTGTATCCCTGAAATCTGTTTGCAGGAGATATTCCCCGGAATCCAGGGGACCCAATGGCGTCAGATCAAACACATATGTCATGCGCTGTCCGTCTTCCAGCGTATACAGGCATTCCGGCCAGGCCCAGTCCTCGGGCCAGGGGATCGGGTTCCAAGCTTCGCCGTCCCTGACGCTGAGTTTGAAGGTTCCAAAATAATCCCATCGTTCGCCGCTGGCGTTGGACAACTCCGCCGTGAGCTTTCCGTCCTGATAGTCGGTGATGCGCACCGTGTGGCCGTTTGCAGTCCCCGGCTCGCAGCCGTCCAGGATGAGCTTCGGGCGCATGGCCTGGTACTCCTCCACGACAACGTGCCCGGGCCAGTCGGAGATCGTGCCGAACTCGACGATCCGGTTGTATCCCTTTTCCAGCAGTTTCTGAGCCGCATCCTTCGCCTGCTCGCCGGTGCGGCCGTAGATGTAGATCTGCCGGTTCCGGTCCGAAAGCAGGCCGATCTCCCCGTCTCCGATCTGCTCATTGGGCAGACTCATCGCGCCGGGGATATGCTCGGAATCGAACTCCGCCCGGGCGCGCACATCCAGGATCACATAGTCATCCCCGGACTGCATCATTTTCATGGCCTGTTCACCGGACACGCTCTGATACGTCCGCTCCATCCCGTCACCGTCGATCATGTGCTCCGCCGGCTTGAGCACCGTGCAGCCCGCGAGCAGGATCGCGCCAAGAAGGGCGATCAGCAGCAGTTTTTTCATGGTATCACCTCAGCGATCTGCAAATGCGTAGGCCTTGCGCACCCAGCCCAGCAGTTCTTCGTCCAATTCGTTTTCTTCCGACACAACGATGTGGTGGGTCCAGCGGCCGGGCCGCGCCTCCACCGGGCCATCGATGCGTGAAGATCGGATCGGATACGGCAAGCCCAGCGTGAGCACAAGATAATGGGGCGGCAGCAGGGCCTTTTTCCGCACCCGCAGCATGGATACGCAGGTGAATACCCGGCGGTTTCGCAGGGAGATCTGCGTCTTGTGCACCACCGGCGTCACATCGCCCAGCACCCGGATGCGCTCCAGAATGGCCTCATATAGGGAGAGCTCCTCTGGCCTGCCGTCGAAGCAAAAGAGCGTATCGGCATCCATCAGTCCAGAAAAGCGAGGAGATCCGGTGCGTTTTGGTCGGCCTTGACCTTATAATCCGCCCGGACGATCATGCCCTGCTCGTCGATGACGAAGCTCGAGCGCACCACGCCCATGGAGACCTTGCCGTAGTTCTTCTTCTCCTGCCACACGCCGTAGGCCTCAATGGCCTGCCGCTCCGGGTCGGACAGCAGAACAAAAGGCAGGGCGTATTTTTCTGCGAATTTCTGATGGGAGGCCACGGAATCCTTGCTGACGCCGATCACAACCGCTCCCTTGGCGGTAAACTCGGCATTCAGAGCTGCGTATGCCTGGGCCTGGCGGGTACAGCCGGGGGTATTGTCCCGGGGATAGAAATATAAAACGACCTTCTCCCCAAGATAGTCCGAAAGACTGACAGGGTTTCCGTCCTTATCCGGCAGGGTGAATGCCGGGGCTTTCATACCAACTTCCAGCATGTCATTTCTCCTTCTTCAAGCATTCGGCAAGGGCCTGCTTCAAATACGCATAGCGCAGGCGCTTCTCTTCCTTGGCAAAATGCACCTCCCGGAGCTGCTCCGGGCAGTTGACATAACATAGTTTCTCATCCCCGAACTGCTCGCTGGTCAGGTCGAACACACATGGCCCGACCTCGTTGAAGCAGTGGAAATTGCCGTCGGGCAGAGGCACGCCGCGGACCTTCCCGCCGTAGATATCCTGGGCAAGGAACGCCGTGATGGAGCACTGGCCGAGGGTGGGGTTGGCCGGACTCCAGTCCCCGCGCATCCGCGGCGCGCAGGTATCGGCGCCCCAGAGCTTCAAAAGCATGTCGTACAGCCGCCGCGGATCGCCGACGCCGGCCCATTGCGCCGATGCCGGAAGGACGTCCGCGCCCTCCCAGCCGTAAAAGCGATAGGTTTTCAACTCGCTCTCCCCTTTCTTCCCGAGCATATCATATTCTTCCCCCATTGACAAGCGCCTGTGCAAAAAAGCGCTCCCCGCAGGGAGCGCTTTTTGCTTGGAAGGATTATTTCAGCAGCGCCACGGCCACGTCGTTGACGTTGGTGCCGGTGGGGCCGGTGAAGATGAGGCCGCCGGTCTTCAACAGGGCGTTGTAGGCGTCGTTGTCCTGCAGGACGTCGGAAATCTTCACGCCCCGGGCCGCAAGCTCGGCGCAGGTGTCGCCGTCCACATAGCCGCCCGCCGCGTCGGTGGGGCCGTCGGTGCCGTCGCTGCCCACGGAGAATACCGCGGCATTGGCAAATCCGGCGATGCCCTCGGCGGCTGCCAGGGCGATCTCCTGGTTGCGGCCGCCCTTGCCGTGACCGGTGAGCTTGACCACGGTCTCGCCGCCGGCGATATAGGCCAGCGCCTCGCCGTCGGAGGCGTGAGTCTTGAGGATGGAGGCCAGGAATGAGCCCGCCTCCTTGGCCTGGCAGCAGAGCTGATCGGTGAGCAGGATGGGCTTATAGCCCAGGCGCTCGCAGACCTTGGCCGCAGCCGCGCACAGCTCGTGCACGGAGCCGTTGATCTGGGTATGGACGTTGTCCAGGCTCTTGGGGGTTTCGATGGCCAGCAGGTTCCGCGCCGATTCGGACAGCTTGAGGCCGTACTTCGCGGCGATACGCTGGGCGTCCTCGGTGGTGGAGCTGTCGGGGCAGGCGGGGCCGGAGGCGATCATATCCAGGGGATCGCCCAAGATGTCGGACAGGACCACCGCCTCCACCCTGGCAGGCCAGCAGATCTGGGCAAACCGCCCGCCCTTGACCTGGGACAGGCGCTTGCGGATGGTATTGATCTCCACGATGTCCGCGCCGCAGGCCAGAAGCTGGGAGGTGATATCCTGCAGCTCTTCCCCTGCCACCAGGGGCTTCTCGAACAGGGCGCTGCCGCCGCCGGAGAGCAGGAACAGGACCGTATCGTCGGTGCTCAGGTCGCTGACCAGATCCAGGGCAGCCTGGGTGCCGCGGAAGGAATTCTCGTCGGGCACCGGGTGGCCGGCCTCATAGCAGTCGAAATTGGCGATGGGGCCCATGACATGGTCATATTTCGTCACGACCACGCCGGTCTCGATCCGGCCTCCCAGGAAATCCGAGGCTGCCTTCGCCATCTGCCAGGCGGCCTTGCCCGCGGCGACCAGCAGCACCCGGCCCGGGAATTCCCGGCCTGCCAGGGCGCGCTGCACCGCGCTGTCGGGCTGCACCGCGGCAATGGTCTCGCGGATGATCTCGTCGGCATGGGTCTTTAATACTTGATTCATATGGTTCTCCCCCCGATCAGATGATCAGGCTACACTTGAGGATCTCCGGCATGGCGGCCAGACCGATGATCAGCGTCATCAGCGTCCGAGTCTTATAGCCCTCCTTCGGCTTCATTTCGCCGAAGCTGGTGACGACCCGGCAGCAGGCGTCGTTGACATGGGCGGCGGTCATACCCAGCGGGATCACCAGAGCCGTCAATCGCATGGATATCCGGAAGCCCACAACTCCCCCGCCTTTTTTCAATCCAGGATCCGCCGGACGATCCCCGTCTGCCAGCGGTCGGGCAGCGCGTTCAGCAGACGCAGCAGCGGATTGCGGTTGATCGTATAGACATATCTCGGACGCCGCGCCGTCAGCGCCCGCAGGATCAGGCCGGCGACGCGCTCCGGCGGGATCTTCCGCGCCTCCACGCGGCCCACGATCTGCCGGAACCGGGCGGCGTTGACGCGGTAAAGGGTCGTTTTTTCGCAAAACCTGTCCAGCCGGGCCGTGGAAACATCCAGCATTCCGGTCTGCACCGCACCCGGCCGCAGAACAATCACGTCGATCCCCAGAAGCTGCACTTCCATGCGCAGACTGAAGGCATACCTGTCCAGGGCCGCCTTGCTGACCGCGTAGACGCCCGTAAAGGGCAGCGGGTCCAGGGGCGCCAGCTCGCTGGTGGTGATGACAATGCGGCTCCCCTGCCCCAGCAGCGGAAGCAGGCGCCGATTCACCCGGGCGGCCGCAAACAGGTTGATTTCAAAGATCCGCTTCAGAGCTTCCGGATCCATCTCCGCCAGCGAATCGAGGTCGTAATACCCCGCCAGATGGATGATCGCGTCGATCCGATTCGTTGACGCTCGGATCGTTTCCACGCAGGCCGCGACGGAAGCCTCGTCCGTCAGATCGGCGCGCAGAAACCGAAGCCCCGGCGTCGGCGCCGGTTCCTGCCGATCCAGGCCCCAGACGTTCCAGCCCGCCTCGATCAGCTGTCGGGCCGCCGCAAAGCCCATACCGCCCGCCGCGCCCGTGATCACCGCCCATTTCATCGGCTCACCCCCTGTGTTTCCGAGGTCATTATACCACGGCCCGCCGATTTTGGCAAAACAGAAAAAAAGACTTGACTCTGACGCTGCGTCATAGTTTATAATCGGCATGGAAGGAGGTTGAAGCCATGAAAACCGTCCACGAGGTCAGCGAGCTTACGGGCGTAAGCATCCGCGCCCTGCAGTACTATGACAGGATCGGCCTGCTGCATCCGTCCGCCCGCACAGAGGCAGGCTACCGGCTCTACGACGACGCCGATCTGGAGCGGCTGCAGAGCATCCTGCTGTTCCGGGAGCTGGAATTTCCCCTCCGGCAGATCAAAGCCATCCTGGACAGCCCCGGCTTCGACCGGGACAAGGCCTTAGAGCAGCAGATCACCATGCTGACCATGAAAAAAGAACATTTACAGGCCCTGATCGACCACGCCCGTTCGATCCGGGAGAAAGGAGTTACCATGGATTTTACCCCGTTTGACACCGCAAAGCTGGACGAATACGCCGAGAAGGCCAGGGCCGCCTGGGGCGACACCGACGCATATCGGGAATATGCACAGAAAAAACACACGCCGGAGAAAACGCAGGATCTGGCGGGACAGATGATGCAGATCTTTGCCGAATTCGGGCAGATGAAGGATCTCGATCCCGGAAGCGAGGTCCCCCAGGCCCAGGTGAAGCGCCTGCAGAACTTCATCACAGAGCACTATTATCACTGCACCGACGAGATCCTCTCCGGGCTCGGCAAGATGTACGCCGCCGGCGGCGAATTCACCGAGAACATCGACCGGGCGGGCGGCGAAGGAACAGCCGATTATGTCAACCGCTGCATTCAGATCTACTGCAGAGACTGATGCTGTACGCAAAACCGGCACAGGAACGTCCCCTGTGCCGGTCGCTTTTTTTATTGATACCGCCCCAGGGCGGTCACGACCGAGGAATAGTAGCCCGGGCCGAAAAGATTCAGGTGGTTCAGAAGATGATAGAGGTTATAGAGGTCCCTGCGGGATTCATAGTCCGGCGAGATCGGATTGACCTCTCTGTAGGCGGCATAGAACCGCTGCGGCAAACGGCCGAACAGCTCCGTCATGGCAAGGTCCGCCTCGGCGTGGCCCACATAGGCCGCCGGGTCGATCAGCCAGGCTTGAGCATCAGAGCCCGGCAGGATGTTGCCGGACCAGAGATCCCCGTGCAGCAGCGACGGCCTGTCCGGCTCGTCCAGAAACGTATCCAGCCGGTCCAGCAGCCGGTCAAAGCGCCGGTGCACCGCGCCGTCAAAATAATGCCGCGCCAGTCGGATCTGCGGTCCCAGGCGGCAGTCGCGGAAGAATTCGACCCAGCTGTCCCGGGCCCCGTTGCGCTGGGGCGTGGCGCCGATATAATTGTCCCGCGGGAAGCCGAAGCGCCCGCCGCCGGACAGCTCCCGCGTGTCCGCCCGGTGCATGGCGGCCAGCGCCCGACCGAAGGTCTCCCAGTAGTCCGGCGCCCTGGCGGCGGAGCGGACCATCTCCATCATCAGAAAAGAAGCGCCCTGCTCCGCGTCGGTTCCCAGGCACAGCAGGTGCGGGGTGCGCACCGCCCCGGTGGACGCAATGGCCTGCAGTCCCGCCGCCTCCGCCGCAAACATATCGGCGCGCCGGACAGAATTGGATTTGACGAAAACCTTCTCCCCGCTGCTCAGAAACAGGCAGCGGGCGTCGTTGATATCGCCGCCGGAGACGCTGATTTCGCGCTCGATGCGGATATCTTCCCCGAAGCAGCCCCGGACGGCCTGCGCCAGGGACGGATAGTTCAAAAGCTCCATGCTTCTCCCCCCCTTCCCAGTATAAAAGGCGATTTGCGGCAAGTCAATGGCTTTCGGGCGTCTTTTCTATTGACAAGCGCCCCTGGGCGTTGTAGAGTGAAACAGGAAAAGACCGCGCGCTGCGCGGTTTTTTTGAAAAGGAGGATCGATTATGAACATTCATAAGGAGCTGGAGCTCCAGGACTGCCCCTACTGCGGCGGGCCGGGGCTTCTCGAGGAGGAGCACGGCTGGTGCTTCTATGTCATGTGTATGGACTGCGGCTCTGAGACCGCACATTTTGAATACAAGACGCCGGAGGACCGGATGGACGCGGCGAAAAAGGCAGCCCATCTGTGGAACATCGGCAAGGTGATCCGCGCCAACGCCGGCGACTGAAAAACAAACAGGAGGGTTCTCCCATGCGCAATACCGTCAAGGAAGCTTTTTCACGGCTCTATGGCGCCGGAGAGGCGCCGCGGCTATTTTTCGCGCCGGGTCGGGTCAATCTGATCGGCGAGCACACGGACTACAACGGCGGCCATGTTTTCCCCTGCGCCCTGAGCCTGGGCACCTGGTGCGCCGCGCGGGCGCGGGATGACCGGCGCCTGCGGATGTATTCCCTGAACTTCCCCGACGCGGGGATCGTGGAGACGGATCTCGACCGGGACGCTCCCCTGCCCGGCGGCTGCTGGGCAAACTATCCTCTGGGCGTGATCCGGGCCTTCACCGATGCGGGCTTCGTCCCGGATCGGGGTCTGGATGTGGTCTTCGGCGGGGATATTCCCTTTGGCTCGGGTCTGTCCTCCTCGGCGGCTCTGGAGGTGCTCACCGGGGTCATGCTGCGGGGCCTGTTCGGCTTCGACCTGGACAACATTCGCATCGCCCTGCTCGGCCAGAAGGCGGAGAACGTGTTCGTGGGGCTCAGCTGCGGCATCATGGATCAGTTTGCCAGCGCCATGGGCAAACGCGATCACGCAATTTTCCTGGACACCGAGACGCTGCAGTATGAATACGCCCCCCTGGCGCTGGACGGTGCCCATATCATGATCGTCAACAGCACGGTGCGCCACGCCCTGGCGGGCTCAAGCTACAATGACCGCCGCCGGGAATGCGAGCAGGCCCTGGCCGATCTGCGCAGGACCGCGCCCATTCCCTCCCTGGGGGCGCTTGCGCCCGCGCAGTTCGACGCGCTGGCCGGCACGATCGCCGATCCTGTCTGCCGCCGCCGCGCCCGCCACGCCGTGTATGAGAACGCTCGTACCGTCGCCGCCTTCCGGGCGCTGAAGCGCAATGATCTTGCGGCCTTCGGGCGTCTGATGAACGAATCTCATCATTCCCTGCGGGATGATTATGAAGTATCCTGCCCGGAAATCGACCTGCTCACTGAGATCGCCTGGGCCTGTCCCGGTGTGCTGGGCTCCCGGATCACCGGCGGCGGCTTCGGCGGCTGCACAGTGAGCATTGTCCGGGACGAATGCGCAGAATTGTTCCGCGAAACGATCAAGAAGCAATACGCCAGTAAAACCGGTCTGCAGGCGCAGATCTATACCGTGTCCGCCGGAGACGGCGCCCGCGAGCTCACCGGGGAGGAAGAATCATGATCTACAACGCCATTGACGAGCTGGTTTCCTATGCCGTGAATACCGGCCTGATGCCGGAGGAGGAGCGGATCTACGCCCGCAATCTTCTGCTGGACGTCATGCGCGAGCCGGACTACCGGCCCGCCGTTCCCACGCCGCGGCCCCTGCCCCAGATCCTGGGTGAGCTGACGGACATTGCCGTGGAGCGCGGGATCATCCCCGATTCCACGGAAAACCGGGATCTGTTCGATACCCGGCTGATGAATTGCCTGACCCCCCGCCCCGCCGAGGTGCAGCGCGCCTTCCGGCAGGCCTACCGCCGCTCGCCGGAGCAGGCCACGGACTATTTCTACCGACTGTCCCGGGACAGCAACTATATCCGCCGGGACCGCATCGCCAAGGACCGGCGCTGGGTCTACGAGGGGGCATTCGGGCCCCTGGATATCACCATCAACAAATCCAAGCCCGAGAAGGATCCCCGCGACATCGCCGCCGCGGGCAAGGCCAGGGCCGCGGGCTATCCCCTTTGCCTGCTGTGCGCCGAGAACGAGGGCTACGCCGGCCGCATCGGCCATCCCGCCCGTGCCAACCACCGCATCATCCCCCTCACCCTGGATGGGGAGGCCTGGGCCCTGCAGTATTCGCCCTATGTCTATTACAATGAGCACTGTATCGTGCTGAGCATGGCGCATCGGCCCATGGCCGTGAGCCTGGCGGGCTTCCGGCGGCTGCTGGACTTCGTGGGGCAGTTCCCCCACTATTTCATCGGCTCCAACGCGGATCTTCCCATCGTGGGCGGCTCCATCCTCAGCCATGACCATTTCCAGGGCGGGCGCTATACCTTTGCCATGGAGCGGGCCGATGTGGAGCGGTCCTTCTCCCTGCCGGGCTTCGACGATGTGGAATGCGGCCGGGTGCACTGGCCGATCTCCGTGCTGCGGCTGCGCTGCGCAAATCCCGCCCGGCTGGCCGCGGCAGCGGACGCGGTGCTCACCCACTGGCGGAGCTACTCCGATCCGGACGCCGGGATTCTCGCCCACACCGACGCGCCCCACAATACGATCACGCCCATCGCCCGCCGCCGCGGCGCGCGATACGAGCTGGATCTGGCCCTGCGCAACAACCGCACCACGCCGGAGCATCCCCTGGGCCTGTTCCATCCCCACGCCGAGCGCCACCACATCAAGAAGGAGAACATCGGCCTCATCGAGGTCATGGGCCTGGCGGTGCTGCCGGCGCGGCTGGACAAGGAGCTCGACGCCCTGGCCCGGGCCATTGCCGGCGGCGCGGATCTGCGTGAAGACGCGGCTCTTGCCAAGCACGCCGACTGGGCGGAGGGCTTCCGTGACGAGTGCGCCGGCCTTCCCCTCCCCGCCCTGCGAAAAACCCTGGAGCAGGAGGTCGGTCGGGTCTTCGAGCAGGTGCTGTGCGACTGCGGCGTTTTCCCCTACACCGACGCCGGCGACGCGGCCTTCGGACGGTACCTGGAGGATCTGCAAAACCATTTGATTTGAAGTGATTCATTGCCGTAGGGCGGCGTGACCTCACGCAGCCGAGAAAACTGTCAAATCGGATACGTCAAATCAGCGTACTTAACGACGAATACGGGTCGTGAATGGCCTATGCCAAGGAGGTAATTCACGATGAAGCCAGGAGTTCGACCGGGAACGGAAAAGCGCAGCGAGTTATTGATATTGTCTATGGAAAAGGGTATTTCTCTGAGTACACTCGAGGAAATGGTTTTACCGATGGAAGGAAAACCGGACGAGGAGAAGGAGCGTATCGCGGAAGAGCTTCTGAAACAGCTTCAGGACGCATAAAAAAAGAGTTGCCGTAGGGGCGGATGCCCACATCCGCCCGCGCAGGCAAAAGACGAATAACGGAAAACGTGAGGCGAATTCGCAGCTTGATACTACGAATTCGCCTCGCGTTTTTTTCAATCGGCTACAGGTACGGTGGAAACGGGCGGATGTGGGCATCCGCCCCTACGAGTGCAACGGAAGCGTGCAGGCGGATCCGTCCCTACGATAGACCGCCTTCGTGATAAAGCTCTCCGTGCTTTATTCTGATTCCACGGCCTCCATGAAATAGAGCCTGGAGAAGAAATCGGGATAGAAGCGCACCCGCTCGTCGTAGCCCGTGGCGGAGAAGGCCTGCTTCAGCTTCACTCCGGCGTGCATCAGCGCGGCGCCGGAGGCGACGACCTCCTCCTGCTCGCCGGGCATGCGCACCACCCGCGCCACCACATCGTGGATCAGCGAATCCTGCCGGATGTGGAACGGGGCAATGGCATTGACCAGGGTGCCGAAGCGCTTGACGTCCACGTTGCGGGGTACATTGGAAAAGCGGTAGGTCCGCTCCCCGTCCAGGCCGCGGGCAAAAAAGATATGGTTCGGGTCGTTGGGGATCATCAGCGTGCGCAGCATGAGGCCCACGGCCCGTTTCCCGTCGGGGCTGACGCAGCACCACTGGCGGTCGTTGCCGCCCCGCACCCGATAAAACTGCCCCCACTGGAGCACGTCGCGCCAGCGCTTGTAGGTCTCGATCTGGGTCCGCAGCTTTTTCCGCTTGCCCGGGGAGAGGTCCCGCAGGTCATACTCATAGCCCAGAAGTCCGAAGGCGGCCACATTCAGCCGGGTATCCAGGGGCGTATCGCGCAGGGTCTGATGGTTTGGGCACGACGAGATGTGCGCGCCGACGACGCTCTGGGGATAGCCGTAGCTGTAACCCTCCTGGATGTCCGCCCGGGCCAGGGCGTCGGTGTCGTCGCTGGCCCAGATCTGGGGGAAGTAGCTGAGGATGCCCAGGTCGAACCGGTTGCCGCCGGAGGCGCAGCCCTCGAAGAGGATGTCCGGGAAGCGCTTCGTCAGCGCGTCCATCACCCGGTAGAGCCCCTGGATGTAGCGGTGGGCGGTCTCCCCCTGCCGGTCCGCCGGAAGATACGGCGAGAAAACATCGGAGAAATTGCGGTTGTAGTCCCACTTGACGTAGTTGACCTGTCCGGCGAGGAAAACCTCGCTCATTTTTTCGATCAGAAAGTCCTGCACCTCCGGATTCGCCAGATCCAGGAGGCGCTGATTGCGGCCCTCGCTGTGGTGCCTGCCCGGGATGGCCATGACCCACTCCGGATGGGCTTCGTACAGGCGGCTGTTGACATTGACCATTTCCGGCTCCACCCAGATGCCGAAGTCCAGGCCAAGGGCCCTGATCTTGCTGCCGAGACGGCCCAGGCCGCCGGGCAGCTTCTTTTTGTTGGGCTCCCAGTCGCCCAGGGCGCGGGTGTCGTCGCTGCGCTCGCCGAACCATCCGTCGTCCACGACAAACAGCTCCACGCCCACGTCCCGTCCGGCCTTTGCCAGGGATATGAGGCTTGCCTCGGAGATGTTGAAATAGCAGGCCTCCCAGCTATTGAGCAGCACCGGCCGGGTCATATGCTTCCAACTCCCCCGGACGATGTGCTCCCGCACAAAAAAATGCATATTGCGGCTCATACCCGTGTAGCCGTCGGACGCATAGCTCAGCACGGCCTCCGGCGTCCGGAAGCTGTGCCCGGGCTCCAGGGTCCAGGAGAAGCCCAGGGGCTGGATGCCGGAGACGATGCGGGTCTTGCCGAAGGGACTGACCTCCACGGCGCTGTAGTGATTGCCGCTGTAGACGAGGTTGAAGCCCCAGCACTCCCCCGCCGGCTCCGTGCAGTCGGCGCTGTGGACCATGAAAAAGGGATTGCATCGGTTGGATGAAGCCCCGCCGCGGGACTCCACCGTATATTTGCCCGCCGGCAGCGCGACGGTATACTTACTCATCTCCCGGGCCCAGGCGCCGCGGAAGCTGGTGACGCACAGGTCCTTCCGCGGCAGATCGAGCTGCATGGACAGAAGCCGCTCGATGCGCAACGGGGCGTCCGTCTCATTTCGCAGGGCGCATGCCCTGGTGATGCAGTCGCAGTCCGCCCAGACCCAGTAATGCAGCTCCAGGACCAGACCGCAGCTCCGGTCCCGATACTCCACGCGCAGATGCTCGGCCTTGCCGTCCTCGGCATAGGAGCCCGGCAGGGGCTGCCCGGCCGGCTGCTCGCCGTCGATCGCGTGGCGTTCATAGAGGAAGTCGCTGGTACGGCTGCCGTCGGGATTCACCAGCTCCAGCATCGGTTCGCGCAGGTCGCCCTTGCCCAGGCCGGAGAATTCAAGGCAGATATCCTCCAGAGAAAGCTCCGGGTGCTCCGGATCGTACACGGTGGTGTTGCCGGGGGCGAAGGCGTGCTGCTCGCTCAGGGGCTCCAGATCCTTCTCCGTCGCCAGGGGGAGCTTCCTGCCGTAGTAGAGCTGCTCCGGCTGGCCCGTGGGCAGGATGCGGAAGCAATAGGTCGTGCGTGCCGTGTCCAGCACAAAGGCCGGGCGCTCGGCGCCGATCACGCGGATCA
>CADBKB010000032.1 GCA_902795095.1 Oscillospiraceae bacterium | reverse complement strand
GAGCTCCACGTATTTCATGCCCAGCTTTTCCTCGATGCCGTCCACATGGTAAATGTCATAGGCGATCACGTCCATGCCGATGCCCTTGGCCAGAGCGGCCAGCTTCTGGCCGATGCGGCCGAAGCCGATGATGCCCAGGGTCTTGCCCTGCAGCTCGATGCCCTTGCCGTAGGCCTTCTTCTCCCACTTGTCCTCGCGCATGGTGCTGCCGGCGATGGAGATATAGCGGGCGCAGGCGAACATATGGCCCATGGCCAGCTCCGCGACGGATTCACTGGAAGCGGCGGGGGTGTTGCGAACGGCGATGCCCTTTTCCTCGGCATAGGCCACGTCGATGTTGTCCACGCCGACGCCGCCGCGGATGATGAGCTTGAGCTTGCCGCCCAGGGCTTCGTCGATATGATTGGCGCGGACCTTGGTCTTGGAGCGGACCACGCAGGCGTCGAAGTCCCGCAGGGCTTTTCCCAGCTCCTCGGGGGCGTAGAACTGCTCCACGACCTCGTGGCCCTTGGCCTGCAGCGCGGCGATGGCGCCGGCGTCCATTCCGTCTGTTACTAAAATACGCATAATATTCACTCCTAATGATATCGTAGGGAGGCATCCCTTGATGCCTCCGAAGAGGAATTGTCATGTATCGCGGAGGCATCTGGGGATGCCTCCCTACGGCGCTGTTTTTCAGCCGCGCTCGGCCTCAAACTTGCGCAGGCAGTCCACCAGGGCCTGAACGCCCTCGGCGGGCATGGCGTTGTAGATGGAGGCGCGCAGACCGCCCACGGAGCGGTGGCCCTTCAGGTTCTCGAAGCCGGCGGCCTTGGTGTAGGCCACGACCTCTGCGTCCAGCTCCTTGGAGTCGGTGACGAAGGGAACGTTCATGAGGCTGCGGTCGGCCTTCTCCACGGTGCCGCGGAACAGCTTGGAGGAATCCAGGAAGTCATAGAGGATCTTGGCCTTGGCCACGTTGCGCTCATTCATGACCTCGAGGCCGCCGATGGACTTGAGGTACTTGAACACCTTGCCGCAGATGTAGATGCACCAGCAGTTGGGGGTGTTGTACATGGAGTCGGCGCCGGCATGGGTGGCGTACTGCAGGTAGACGGGCAGATCCTTGAGGTCGTCGCGGATCAGATCCTCGCGGATGATCACGATGGACATGCCCGCGGGGCCGATGTTCTTCTGCACGCCGCCGTAGATCATGCCGTAGTCGGACACGTTGCAGGGGCGGGAGAGGAACATGGAGCTCTGGTCGGAGACGAGGATATGGCCCTTGGTGTTGGGAAGGGTCTGCCAGGTCAGACCGTGGATGGTCTCGTTCTCACAGATATAGACATAGTCCGCGTCCTCGGGGATGTCGAGGTCGGAGCAGTCGGGGATATAGGTGTAGTTTTTGTCAGCGGACGAAGCGGCGACGATGACCTGTCCGACCTTCTTCGCCTCGGCGATGGCCTTCTTGGACCAGGTGCCGGTCTCGATGTAGACAGCCTTGCCGTTCTTCATGAGATTCATGGGGATCATGGAGAACTGGAGCGTGGCGCCGCCCTGGATGAACAGGACCTTGTAGTTGTCGGGGATGCCCATGAGCTCGCGCAGGTCGGCCTCGGCCTCGTCGACGATCTGCTGGAACATCTTGGAGCGGTGGGACATCTCCATCACGCTCATGCCGCAGCCGCGGTAGTTCATCATCTCGTCGCGGGCTTCCTCCAGCACGGATTCGGGCATGGTGGCGGGACCGGCGGCAAAGTTATAGATACGTCCGTAATTCATTGAATACACCTCCAGAAATATGCAGTCAACGGATAAGTATAACATTGAAACGTGATAAGTATATCTCAGAAATGAATAATTATCAATACTAATATCAGTAACTTTATACCGAATGAGGCAATTTCTCCGTATTCAACAACGAACGCCCCGCGAAAGCGGGGCGTTCCGGTAATTATTGCAAATAGTGGGATCACCAGAACTGCTTGCCGGCGCGGTGATAGAGCCAAAAGCCCCAGGCAAGGAGGGCGACGGTGAAGGCAATGTGGATGTAGGAGGCGATTTTGGGGATGCCGACATACAGCTTCAGCGCGTAAACCAGGGCGATGAGCAGGCAGCCGCCGCCCAGGATGCCGATGCGCGGCCCCATGAAGGCCTTGAAGCCCTCGGGGTCGAGGCAGTTCTCCTTTTTCAGGCCGCCGGGGTAGAGCACGATGCTTTCAAACAGCTTCGTCGCGCGCCGCAGGCGCAGGGCGGCATAGACGCACATGGCGCCCATGATCAGGAAGGACAGCATGAGGATCAGATCAAATTCCATAAGAAGGCTCCTTTCCCGGCGCGCTGCGCCTGGGGCCATTATAGCGGAAAAATCCGCCCTTGACAAGCCAAAAATGGAGGAAGGCTTGCGCCTTCCTCCAGAACGGCTGCATCAGCCGCAGCGGCAGCAGGAATCGTCGTTACAGCGGCCGCAGCGGAAGGATGCGGGGATCCTGCCGATGCCGATGCCGAAAAAGCCGCAGCCAGAGCGAATGCACATAGGACGGCCTCCATTCTCGTTAGGATCGGGAGCGAGCTCCCGGAGTATCCTATGCCGCCCTCGGCCCATAGGTGAAAACGCCCTCCGCTTCGGCGGAGGGCGATGGCGTCATGCGTAAAAATCGCGGATTTTTTTGGCGCGGGAGGGGTGGCGGAGCTTGCGGATGGCCTTGTTCTCGATCTGGCGGATGCGCTCGCGGGTGACGCCGAAGATCTGGCCGACCTCCTCGAGGGTGTGGGTGCGGCCGTCGTACATGCCGAAGCGCATGCGCAGCACGTCCGCCTCGCGCTCGGTCAGGGTGCCCAGGATCTCATGCAGGGCCTCGGCCAGCAGAGTGTTGGAGGTGGCGTCCACGGGGCTGGGGGTGTTGTCATCCTCCACGAAGGAGCCGATGGTGGTGTCCTCCTCGTCGCCCACGGGCATGTCCAGCGACAGGGTGTCGGCGGCGGTGCGGTTGGCCTCGATGATCTTCTCCACGGGCAGGTTCAGCTCCGCGGCGACTTCCTCCAGGGTGGGCTCGCGGCCCAGCTCCTGCACCAGCTTGCGGTTGCAGCGGGTGGTCTTGTTGATGACCTCTACCATATGCACCGGCACCCGGATGGTGCGGGCCTGGTCGGCGATGGCGCGGGTGATGGCCTGCCGGATCCACCAGGTGGCATATGTAGAGAATTTGTTTCCCTTTGTATAGTCGAACTTGTCGACGGCGCGGATCAGGCCGGTGTTGCCCTCCTGAATGAGGTCCAGGATGTGCAGACCGCGGCCGGAGTATTTCTTGGCGATGGAAACCACCAGGCGCAGGTTGGCCTCGGTGAGCTTGTCCTTGGCAGCCTTGCTGCCCTCGGCCACCTGGCGGGCCAGCTCGATCTCCTCCTCGGCGGTCAGCAGTCGCACCTGGCCGATCTCCTTGAGGTACATACGAACCGGGTCGTCGAGGTTATACTCGGCGGCCAGCTCCACGGGATCCACCAGCGTCTCCGGCTCGCCCTCGTCGTCGGGGGAGATGCCGTCGTCGAGGTTCAGCAGCTCCAGATCGGGCTCGAGCTCGGCGCTGACGATGTGGATGCCCATATTCTCAAACATTTCGTAGATCTGCTCGATTTTTTCCGGCGGCAGATCCACCTTCTCCAGTTCGGCCGCGAGCTCGTCAGCGGAGAGCATGCCCTCCTTGTGACCTTTGGCGATGAGCGCCTGCATCGGAACCAGGAGTTCTTCACTGAGCTTGGAAGATTTTTTCGGCGTAGCCATAAAGCACTTCTTTTCTTATTTTTCTATGTATTGAGGCGCAGCGCGGCGCCTTTCATGGCGAATCTAATCCATTATATACCTTGGAAGCCATCAAAGCAAGGAAAAATTGCGAAAATCCGAAAAATTTTTGCGAATCGCGGATACACGCACCTTCAGCATGCCCAATGCGGGCAAAATCATACCTTTTCGCCGATCAGGATCTCGCAGCGGTGGATGGGCGTGCCAAGGGCATAGAATTTTTCCTCGTAGCCGGTCATGATGCCCACGGGGCCGTCCCGGTGCAGATCGTCTGTGACGTTCTGCACCTGCAGGCCGCAGGCGCTGAACTCCTCCAGGGACCAGGCGAAGAGCTTCTCGTTATCGGTCTTGAAGTGGATCTGTCCGCCGGGGCGGATGACCTGCTTGTACTTTTCCAGAAAGCTCCGGAAGGTCAGGCGGCGCTTGGCGTTCTTGCTCCGGGGCCAGGGATCGCAGAAGTTGATGTAGAGCAGGTCGATCTCTCCGGGGGCGAAGAATTCCTCGATCTGCGCCACGTCCATGGACACGAAGTACACATTTTTCAGCTCCGCTGCCATGGCCTTCTCCATAGCCATGACCAGGGCCTCTCGCACCCGCTCGATGGCGATGATGAGCACGTCCGGCTCCGCGGCGGCGGTCTCCACGGTGAATTTTCCCTTGCCGCAGCCAACCTCCACCCGCAGCTCCTTCGCCTCCGGCATGAGCGAGCGCCAGCTGCCCTTCAGAGCGGCGGGCTCCCGGATCCAGACCGGGGCGCAGGCGTCCATCCGGGGGCCGACGTTGGGCTTTTTTCGCATGCGCATGGTCTCAGCCTCCGGCCTTCTGCAGGGCCTGGCACCACTGGCTCAGCACGTCGGTGCAATAGCCCTCCGAGGGAGCGGTGATGCGCATAAGCATCTGATAGTCGCCGTAGTCGGCGCGCACATAGTCGGCGCTCTTGAAGAAGTCCAGGCGCAGATTGTCGTTCGGGAAGTCGATGACATAGTATTCCCCGTCGGGGGTCTCGGTGGTTTCGCAGTACTCATAACGCACGCCGTCGAGCAGCTTTCTGGCAAATTCCGCCGAGCGCTCCGGCGTATCCGGGTAGAGCTCGCCGTAATCCAGGCTGTTGAGCATGAAGAAGGTATCGGTGTGGTAGGCGATGCGCGAAAGCATCATCTCCGCGTCGGTGCCGCCGCAATAGACGCGCTCCAGACCGTTGAGCTCCGTAAAGCTGTCGGGGACGGTGTCGGCCCACTCGTTGAGGGCGGTCCACTGCGCCAGATCCGGGGAGTCGTGGAGATTGGACATATCCTCCCGGACAAAGCGCACGTCCGTGGGCTGGAAGCAGACATAGTAATTGTTCTCGGCGTCCTTGGCGAAGATGTGCTCATTGTTGAGGTAACCGCACATCATCTCATGGACCTCGCTCTCGGACAGACGGCCGATGCCGAACAGGGCGCCGTCGCCCCAGTCCTCGCCGGGATGCTGCTTTTCGCCGGCCTCCATGGAGGCGATCTCCCGGGCGGAGAACAGGTCGTCGCGGCCGAAGAGGGGAGAGCCCTGGCCGATCAGCACCAGGTTGGCGTATTCATTGGGCACCACCAGCTTCAACCCGTCCTTGACATAGACGCTGCCGTCTTCGGCGGGCACATCGAATACGTCGGGCATCGGGGCTTCGCCCGAAGAGCTGTCGTCGGAGCTCTGGGGCTCCGGTTCGGGCTCGGGCTCGGGGGTCGGAGCGGGTTCACTCTGTCCGGCGTCCTCCGGGACACTCTGGGACGTCGCTTCGTCCTGGGCGGGTTTGGCGCCGCAGGCGCACAGCGCGGCCAGCAAAGCCAGACATAAAATGATGCAAAACAGCTTTTTCATGGTCTATCAGTCCTTTCTCATGATTGATTCTATCATATCACCTTTTGAAAAATTGGCAAGGAGAAAATCGCGCCGCGCGGCGACGTATTGACGGCGGGCGCCGGCGATACTATAATCTGAATCAAGAACAAACGAAAGGAAACACGACCATGGCACAGACTCTGATCGTCCTGGGCACGGGCAACGCCCTTGCCACCCGCTGCTACAATACCTGCTTTGCCGTCGAGTTTTCCGGCGGCGAGATCCTTCTGGTGGACGCCGGCGGCGGCAACGGCATCCTGCGGCAGCTCGATGAGGCGCATATCAACGCAGAGCGGATCGGGCACATCATCCTGACCCACGCGCACTGCGACCACATGCTGGGGCTGGTGTGGATGGTGCGAAAAATCGGAACGCTGATGCGTACAGGGGCCTATGACGGCGTCCTTTCCATCCACTGCTCCGAGAAAAATGCGCTCCGTCTGCGCGCCATGTGCGAGGCCACCCTGGAGGGACGCTTTGTCAGCCTGTTTGACGAGCGGATCGTCTTTGCCCCGGTGACGGACGGCGATACCCACGGCATCTACGGCACGCCGGTGACCTTTTTCGACATCCGCTCCACGAAGGAGCAGCAGTACGGCTTCACCATGCCCCTGGAGCAGGGGGGCAAGCTCACCTGCCTGGGGGACGAGCCCTACAATCCGGCGTGCAGAGACTATGCCGCGGGGGCGGACTGGCTGCTGAGCGAGGCCTTCTGCCTCTATGCCGACCGCGAACGCTTTCGTCCCTATGAGAAGCACCATTCCACAGCGCGCGACGCCGCCATGCTGGCTGCGGAGCTGGGGGTGCGGCATCTGGTGCTCTGGCACACGGAGGACAAGACCTTTGATACCCGCAAGCAGGCATATGGCGCCGAGGCGGCCGGATACTTCTCCGGGCAGATCCATGTGCCCTGGGATCTGGAGCGGCTGACGCTGGAAGAGCCTGGGAGAAGCGTGTAAAAAACGGGAGCTGTTTTTCTGGCAAAAGTGCCAATGTATTTGGGTAGACAAGCGCTGAAAATTATTGTATATTTATAATGTATTGTTGTGCGCCTCCGGAACCGAAGGAGGACTTCAAAAATCAGAGGTGATATTCCTATGGCAAATTCATTCTTCGGCGGTGTGCATCCCGATGATATGAAGCGGCTGTCCTGCGAGAAGGCCATCGTGCCCTTCCCGGCGCCGGCGCTGGTGACCATCCCCATGTCCCAGCACATCGGCGCACCCTGCAAGCCGCTGGTCAAGGTCGGAGATCTTGTCACCGTCGGACAGAAGATCGGCGACAACGAAGGGTTGTGCTGTCCGGTGCATGCCTCCGTATCCGGCAAGGTCAAGCAGGTGGCGGAGAAGCCCAACACCAACGGCTCGCTTGTGATGTCGGTGGTCATTGAGAACGACGGCGAGTATACCCCCTGCCCCAACTGCCAGCCGCGAGACAGCATCGACGGCCTTTCTCCCAGCGCCCTCATAGGCATCATCCGGGAGGCCGGCATCGTGGGCATGGGCGGCGCGTCCTTCCCCACCCACTTCAAGATCTCCTCCTGCATGGGCACGATCGACCGGATCATCGTCAACGCCGCCGAGTGCGAGCCCTATATCACGGCGGATGACCGGCTGCTGCAGGAGCATACCGAGCGCTTCCTCAAGGGCCTGCGGATCATCATGAAGATCTTCGGGCTGGATACCGCCAGCGTGGGCGTCGAGGCCAACAAGCCCGCCGCCATCGCAAAGCTCCAGTCCCTGGCCGGCGAGGGCATCGAGATCGTCACCCTGCGCACCCGCTACCCCCAGGGCGCGGAGAAGCAGCTCATCCAGGCCGTCACCGGCAGGCTCGTGCCGCCGGGCAAGCTGCCTGCCGAGGTGGGCTGCGCCATGTTCAACGCCGCCACCTGCGCGGCGATCTGCGACGCGGTGTACGACGGCATGCCGACGGTCCAGCGCGTGGTTACGGTCACGGGCCGGGCGGTCAAGGAGCCGGGCAACTTCCTGGTGCGGGTGGGCACCCCCTTCGAGGCGCTGCTGGAGCACTGCGGCCTCAAGGAGGATCCGTATAAAGTGATCTCCGGCGGCCCGATGATGGGCTTTACCCAGTATGATCTCTCCGTGCCCGTCACCAAGGGCTGCAACTGCATCTTGGCGATGACCAGGGCGGAGAGCACCGACGCGCCGAATCCCCACTGCATCCGCTGCGGCAAGTGCGTCACGGTGTGCCCGATGCACCTGATGCCACTGTACTTATATAAATACGAGCGCATGAACGAATATGACCGCATGGAGCAGATGAACGTTTACGACTGCATTGAATGCGGCTGCTGCGCGTACATCTGCCCGGCCAAGATCCCTCTGGTTCAGAGCCTGCGTACCGCCAAGGCGGAGCTGCGGCTGAAGAAGCAGAAGGAAAAGACCCTGGCAAGGGCGTAAGGAGGTGCCGAGCATGAAATACGATCTGACCATTTCGTCCTCGCCCCATATCCGCGCGTCCCATTCCACCGCCAGCATCATGCGCGATGTGTGCATTGCCCTGGCCCCGGCGCTGATTCTCGCCGTCTGGCTCTACGGCTTCCGGGTCCTGGCGGTCACGCTGGTGTCCGTCGCGGCCTGCGTGTTCTTCGAGTGGGCCTACCGCCGGATGATGAAAAAGGACTGCACCGCGGGCGACTGGTCCGCTGTGCTCACGGGTCTGCTGCTGGCGCTCGTCAGCCCCCCGACGGTGCCCTACTGGGTCATCGTGCTGGGCGCGCTGTTTGCCATCGTGCTGGTCAAGCAGCTCTACGGCGGCATCGGCAAGAACTTCCTCAATCCCGCTCTGGCCGGCCGCGCCTTCATGATGACCTCCTGGGCGGCCATCATGACCCAGTGGGCCAAGCCCCACAACTGGCTGAGCCTCATGAGCAATTACACCGCTGAGGGCGCCCTGGACGGCGTCACGGCGGCCACCCCGCTGGCCTCGCTCAAGGCGGGCGCCCTGCCGGAGATCGGCCTGGGCAGCGTGTTTTTCGGCAATGTCGGCGGCTGCATCGGCGAGGCCTCGGCCCTGCTGCTCCTGCTGGGCGGCGCGTATCTCGTCATCCGCAAGGTCATCTCCCCGCGCATCCCCCTGTGCTTCATCGGCACGGTGGCGGTGCTGACCTTCCTCTTCCCCCGGGGCAACGACCGGCTGCTCTGGATGGGCTATCAGCTGTTCTCCGGCGGCCTCATGCTCGGCGCCATCTTCATGGCGACGGACTATGTCACTTCCCCCGTTACCAAATGGGGCCAGGCCATCTTCGGCATCGGCTGCGGCGCGCTGACCGTCCTGATCCGCTATTTCGGCGGCTTCCCCGAGGGCGTGAGCTACGCCATCTTGATCATGAACGTCACCGTCGGCCTGCTGGATAAGGTCGGCATGCCGCGGCGGTTCGGCGCGGTGAAGGAGAAAGGGGGCGCCAAGGCATGAAAAAGGAAAGCACGGCCCTGTATGTCGTGAAGCTGGGCCTCATCCTGCTGGCGATCACCGCGGTGGTCGCGGGCCTGCTGGGCGGCGTCAACGCCATCACCAAGGACCGTATCGCCGCCATCAACGATCAGAAGGTGGCCGACGCCATCTCCCTGGTGATCGATTCCGGCGCGCAGCCGGAGCGGATCGATGCGCCGAATGCCCCCGCCGAGATCACCAATGTCTACAAAATGGGCGACGACGGTTACGCCGTGGAGCTGGAGGTCAGCGGATCCCAGGGCACCATCGACATGATGACCGGCGTCAAGCCCGACGGTGAAATCACGGGCGTGTCCATCGTCTCCCACAGCGAGACCGCCGGCCTCGGCGCGGTCTATGCCGGCGACACCGACGCCGGCGTGGCCTTCCGCGAGAGCTTCGTGGGCAAGTCCGGGACCGTCAGCCCCGCGGACGTCGACTATAAGTCCGGCGCCACCATCTCCGCCGACGCCATCTGCAGCGGCGCGTCTGTCGCCTCGCAGTACGTGGCGTCCCTGGGTTAAGGAGGGCAGGCTATGAACGTGAAAACGCAATTCAAAGAAGGGCTTCTGACCAAGAACCCCGTCACGGTGCAGCTGCTGGGCATGTGCTCCACCATGGCCATCACCACGATGCTGTTCAACGGCATCGGCATGGGCATCTCGGTGCTGATCATCCTCACCTGCTCCAATGTCGTCATTTCGCTGCTGCGAAAGGTCATTCCTCCGAAGATCCGCATCGCCTGCTACATCGTGGTCATCGCGGGCTTCGTCACCATGGTGGACCTGCTGCTGCAGGCCTATCTGCCCAGCCTGTCCGAGAGCCTGGGCGTGTTCATCCCGCTGATTGTCGTCAACTGCATCATCCTGGGCCGGGCGGAAGCCTTCGCCTCGAAGAACTCCGTGGGCGCGTCCCTGCTCGACGGCATCTTCCAGGGCATCGGCTATACCGTCGCGCTGATCATCATGTGCGTGGTGCGCGAGCTGCTGGGCAGCGGCACCATCCTGGGCGGCTTCAGCTTCATCAACAACGGCGGCGGCATCCGGGTGATCCCGGAGGTCTATCCGGCCCTGCTGGTGGTGCTGCCCGTGGGCGGCTTCCTGACCCTGGGCTGCCTGATCGCCGCCAGCCAGTGGCTCATGGACCGCATTGAGGCCAAGGAAAGAGAAAAGGAGGAAGCGGCATGAATCTGTTTACTTCCCTGATGTCCATTTCTCTGGGCGCCATCCTGGTCAACAACTTCATTCTGGCCCAGTTCCTGGGCATCTGCCCCTTCATGGGCGTATCCCAGAAAACCGGCACCGCCATGGGCATGGGCCTGGCCGTCACCTTCGTCATGGGCATCGCCTCGGCGGTCACCTGGGCGGTCAATACCTACATTCTCATCCCCCTGGACCTGGGCTATATGCAGACGGTGGCCTTCATCCTGGTCATCGCCGCCCTGGTGCAGTTCGTGGAAATGTTCCTGCAGAAGGCCGTGCCCACCCTGTATCAGGCCCTGGGTATCTACCTGCCCCTGATCACCACCAACTGCGCGGTGCTGGGCGTGGCCCTGCTGAACATCCAGAAGAGCTACAACTTCATCGAGTCCGTGGTCTACGGCATCACCGGCGGCATCGGCTTCCTGGTGGCCATCGTGCTGTTCGCCTCCATCCGGGAGCACACCGAGGACGCCGACTGCCCCAAGGCATTCCGCGGCTTCCCCATCGCCCTCATCTCGGCGGGTCTGCTGGCGCTGGCCTTCATGGGCTTCTCCGGCATGAAGATCTTCGGTTAAGGAGGGCTAAGAAATGCAGAATGTTCTTTATGCGATTCTCGTCCTCGGCTGCATGGGCGCGTTGTTCGGCCTCATGCTGGCCATTGCCTCCAAGGTCTTCGCCGTGAAGACCGACGAACGTCTGGAGCCTCTGATCGAGGCCCTGCCCGGCGCCAACTGCGGCGGCTGCGGCTTCTCCGGCTGCGCGGCCTATGCCCAGGCGGTGCTCGAGGGCAAGACCCGCATCGGCAAGTGCGCCGCCGGCGGCAAGGCCTGCGCCGACGCCATGGCGCGCATCATGGGCCAGGAGCCCGTGGAAATGGAGCGCATGGTGGCCATGGTCACCTGTCACGGCGTGGACGCCATCCCCAAGGGCAACTATGAAGGCCTGCACGACTGCATCTCCGCCTCCCGCATCGCGGGCAAGGGCCCGATGCTCTGCGAGTTCGGCTGCCTGGGCTTCGGCAACTGCGTGGAAAAGTGCAAATTCGGCGCTCTGAGCATCGTGGACGGACGCGCCCATGTGGACCGCGAGAAGTGCGTCGGCTGCATGAGCTGCATCACCGTGTGCCCGCGGCACATCATCCAGGCGGTGCCTTACAGCGCCACCGTCACCGTGCCCTGCAGCTCCAGGGCCAAAGGCCCCGTGGTGCTCAAGTCCTGCGGCAACGGCTGCATCGGCTGCATGAAGTGCGTGAAGACCTGTGAGCACGACGCCATCAAGGTCACCGATTTCCTGGCCTCCATCGACTATACCAAGTGTACCGGCTGCGGCAAATGTGCCGAGGCCTGTCCGCGGCACATCATCTTCGACGCCAACGCGATCGCAAAGCAGGCCGCCGCGGCCCTCTGAGATTCTGAGATACCGAAACAAAAGTCCCGCCCTGCGGCGGGACTTTTGCGTTTATGGAAACATCTTTTCTTTTTTCAAAAATTATGCTATACTGTACGCAATCCACCCCAGGGAGGTTCTCCTATGAAAAAGATCCTTTGCATCCTCTGTGTGCTCGCACTGCTGCTGTCCATGGGCGCGTGCAAGAAGAAAACCTACGGCGCCTTCCCCACGCCGGAGGACGTGACCGTCGAAGCGCTCAAGGAGCGCACCACCCCCATGAGCATGCTGACCCACGAGGGCGGCTTTGAAATCCAGTGGCGCGATGACGACGCCCGGAATGCCGGCGCCTATGCCAGCACCACCATCATGCGTTATCGCTACGACGGTGAGATCATCCGGATCAACCAGATCGCCGATTATGACAACGGCGACCATACCCTTCTGTATTTCACCTCCGATCTGTCCGAGCCCACCCTCTTCGTAGAGAACGCCGAGGGCTACAGCACCAACACCATCAGCAATCGGGAGATTCAGAACAGCCTGAACCAGAGCCTGTTCGGCCTGGAATACTACGACTGCGAGATCACCTCGGCGAAGAAAACCGCCGACGGCTACAGCATCGAGTATGACGCCAGGCTGAATGATGAGCTGGTGCAGCAGGTCAAGATGGATCTGGACCCGGACTCCGGGGCGGTCAAAGGCGGCCTCATCACCTATTACCAGGGGGAAGAGGCCATCGGCGAGAGCAAGGTGACCGTTTCCTACACCAAGGACGTCCAGGTGGATACCACGCCCCGGGACAAGCTCATGGAGCAGGGGAAGTACGATCCCGAGCAGGCCAAACAGAAGGCGGCCGCGGTCGGCACCTCCGGGACCTTCACCTTTGCGGCCAGGGATCTGGACGGCAATCTGGTCAGCTTCAGCGATCTGGCCGGAGCCAAGCTCATTCTGGTCAACTTCTGGGAGCCCTGGTGCCAGCCCTGCGTCGGCGAAATGCCGGACCTGGAGCTGCTGTACCAGGACTATAAGGACGAAGGCCTGATGATCCTGGGCGTGTTTGCCACCGAGGGCGTCGACGACGACGCCCGGAACGTGATCAAGGAAACCGGCGTGACCTACCCCATCGTCCACTGCGACAGCCACCTGGCTCTGTACCAGACCGATTCCGTCCCCACCACCATCCTGGTGGACGGCCAGGGCAATGTGCTCACCGACGAGCCTTATATCGGCGCCCGCGGCTATGAGGAATGGCTCCAGATCATCACCGACTATATGGATGGCGCCGCCGACACGGAAGAATAAAACGATCCCCCGCCGCAGACGCGGCGGGGGCAGTTTTTTGTCAGCCCAGCTTGGGCAGGGTGGCGAAGCTGGCCTGGAGCTCCTCATCGGTGGGGACGTAGTCCGTCATCTCGCCGTTATGGAACTTTTCATAGGCCACCATGTCGAAGTAGCCGGTGCCGGTCAGACCGAAGAGGATCGTCTTCTCCTCGCCGGTCTCCCGGCAGCGGATGGCCTCGTCCAGGGCGACGCGGATGGCGTGGCTGCTCTCGGGGGCGGGCAGGATGCCCTCCACCCGGGCGAACTCCTCCGCCGCCTCGAACACGGAGATCTGATCCACCGCCCTGGCTTCCATGAAGCCGTCGTGGAAGAGCTGGGACAGGGTGGTGCTCATGCCGTGGTAGCGCAGACCGCCGGCGTGGTTTGGCGCGGGGATGAAGCCGCTGCCCAGGGTATACATTTTCGCCATGGGGCACACGTGGCCGGTGTCGGCGAAATCATAGGCGTAGACGCCGCGGGTGAAGCTCGGGCAGGCCGCGGGCTCAACGGCGATGATCTGATAGTCCGCCTCGCCGCGCAGCTTCTCGCCCATGAAGGGGGCGATCAGACCGCCCAGGTTGGAGCCGCCGCCGGCGCAGCCGATGATGACGTCGGGCTTGATGCCGTACAGGTCCATGGCGGTCTTGGTTTCCAGACCGATGACGCTCTGGTGCAGCAGCACCTGGTTGAGCACGCTGCCCAGCACATAGCGGTAGCCCTCCTGGGAGACGGCGGCTTCCACAGCCTCGGAGATGGCGCAGCCGAGGCTGCCGGTGGTGCCGGGATATTTGGCCAGGATCTCGCGGCCGACGTTGGTGGTGTCGGAGGGGGAGGGGGTGACCTTGGCGCCGTAGGTGCGCATGACCTCACGGCGGAAGGGCTTCTGCTCATAGCTGACCTTGACCATGAAGACCTGGCAGTCCAGGCCCAGATA
>CADBKB010000031.1 GCA_902795095.1 Oscillospiraceae bacterium | reverse complement strand
GGAGAACAGATCCTGCATATTTTTACGCTCCCGGAGGAATACAGGCGCATTCGTCACGTCCGCCTTCAGATCTGCGCCCGGGTGCGCGGGAAGGCGGGAGCGGAAGACGGCGCTGTTATTTTTTGGCGCTTTGCACAAATCGACAAAAACGAGGCAAACGGCGCGCCGCATTGCGGCAACATCCGTGGCGGCATCCGTTTGCAGGCTTCTGTGCAGCGGCCGGCTGCGGGGCTGCGGGCGGCGGTCCGGAGGCGATCCGGCACAGCGGGAGCGACGGATAAGAACTGTATGCACTTGTATTTGTATTCTTCTTGCTTTTTTGGGGAAATGGTGATATGATAGTGCAGATCTTTTTTATCCAAAAGACCGGGCGGCGGAAGGAAACGGACGTTGGATTCCGTAGTTCCTTGTCCCCGGAATAACAATCGGGAGGATGCACATGAAATACGACTGCGAAAGAATCCTTCAGTGGACCCAGGCCCTTCTGAAGTATAACCACGACACCAAGCTTTCCAGCGCCACACCCCAGCAGCTTCACGACGCCCTCGGGCAGGCCGTCATGATGGAGATCAACGACTGCTGGATGCAGCACCGGCAGCTGCGTGCGAAATCCCGCAAGGCATACTATTTTTCCGCAGAATATCTGATGGGCCGTATGGTCTATTCGAATCTCTATAATCTGGGCATCCTCGATGAGCTCCGGGAGGCCTTCGCCAAGAAGGGCGTGGACCTGGCCTGCCTGGAGGAAGTGGAGGACGCGGCCCTGGGCAACGGCGGCCTCGGCCGTCTGGCAGCCTGCTTCCTGGACAGTGCCGTCTCCTGCGATCTGCCCCTGAGCGGCTACGGCCTGCGCTACAAATTCGGCCTGTTCAAGCAGCGCTTCGACGAAACCGGCGCCCAGCGGGAGCTGGCGGACGACTGGACCCACTACGGCGATCCCTGGAGCTATCGCCGCGACAACCACACCGTGACCATCGAATTTGCAGACCAGACCGTTCTGGCTGTGCCTTACGATATGCCCATCATCGGCTACGGCACCGACAACATCGGCACCCTGCGCCTGTGGCAGTGCGAAGCGGTGGATGAGCTGGACTTCGACGCGTTCAACGCCCAGGATTACGCGCGGGCGCTCGACGCGAAGAATCGCGCCGAGGACATTACCCGGGTGCTCTATCCCAACGATTCCAACTACGAGGGCAAGCGCCTGCGCGTCAAGCAGCAGTACGTCATCTCCTCGGCCTCTCTGCAGGACATCCTGCGCGTCTATCAGCGCGACCACGGCGATCTGCACCGGTTCGCCGAGTTCGTGACCATTCAGCTCAACGATACCCATCCGGCCATGTCCATCCCCGAGCTCATCCGCCTGTTCCTGCGCGAGGGCCTGAGCTTCGACGAGGCCTTTGACCTGGCCCGGCGCACCTTCAACTATACCAATCATACCGTCATGGCCGAGGCCCTGGAGAAGTGGGACCTCAACCTCATGGCTTCCGTGGTGCCGGAGATCGTGGACATCATCCGCCGCATCGACGAGCGGCTCCAGCGCGAGCATCCCGGCCTGTTCATCATCCGTGACAATGTGGCCCACATGGCCAATCTCTCCGTCTATGTTTCCAGCTACGTCAACGGCGTGGCGCATATCCACACGGAGATCCTGAAGAACGACGTCTTCCGCGACTGGTACGGCATCTACCCCCAGCGCTTCCAGAACAAGACCAACGGCATCACCCCGCGGCGCTGGCTGGGCCTTTGCAATCCGGAGCTGACGGAGATGCTCAAGAGCCAGGTGGGCGGCGATTTCCTCAAGGACCTCGACCGTCTGCGCGCCATCGAGGGCAGCATCGACCGCCGCCTCATCGATCGCTTCAACGGCATCAAGTATGTTAAGAAGCTTCAGCTCGCCGAGATCATCGAGCAGCATGAGGGCGTGGATCTGGATCCCAACTTCATCTTTGACGTCCAGGTCAAGCGTCTGCACGAGTACAAGCGGCAGCTGCTCAACGCCTTCTCCATCATGGATATCTATTTCGGCCTGAAGGACGGCAGCATCCGCGACTTTACCCCCACGGCCTTCATCTTTGGCGCCAAGTCCGCCCCCGGCTACCGCCGGGCCAAGGCCATCATCCGCTATATCAACCGGATCGCCAAGCGGATCAACAACGATCCCGATGTGGCCGATAAGCTGCGGGTCGTTTTCGTGCAGAACTACAACTGCTCCTATGCCGAGCACATCATCCCCGCCGCGGATATTTCCGAGCAGATCTCCCCCGCGGGCACGGAGGCATCCGGCACCGGCAACATGAAGCTCATGCTCAACGGCGCCGTGACCCTCGGCACCCGCGACGGCGCCAATGTGGAAATCTTCGAGCAGGCAGGGGAGGAGAACAACTATCCCTTCGGCATGACCGTGGACGAGATCAACGCCGTGCGCGGCAACTATCAGAGCCGCGGCATTTATGAAAACAATTACCGCATTCGCCGTGTGGTCGATACCCTGGTGGACGGCACCGTGGATACCGATGAAGATCAGCGCGAGCTCTACACCGCCCTGCTCGACGGCAGCGGCTGGGACGCGCCGGATCACTACTTCCATCTGCTGGACTTCGAGTCCTATCAGGAAGCCAAGCTCCGCGCAAACCGCGATTACCGCGACCGCCGCGCTTTCGGCCTGAAGTGCCTGCTGAACGTGGCGCGGGCGGGGAAATTCTCCTCCGACCGCACCATCCGGGAATATGCCTCGGAAATCTGGCACATCGAGCCGGTGACCCTTCCGAAGGAAGCAGAAGAATAATCAAGACGCCCTGCCTCGGCAGGGCGTTTTTGACGCGGGAACGATTCTCCGGTTGCGTTTCCGGTGGGTATGTTGTAGAATATTAGAAATTCCGGCGCAGGAGCAGATGCGGCGCCGCTGGAGCCCGGGCGCGGCGCGCCGGTTCCGGAAAGAGGATCCATGAGTATTATCTCCGTTCGATTTGTAATATTTGCGGTTTTACTGCTGATCGTCTATTATCTCGTGCCGAAGAAGGCGCAATGGTGGTTGCTTCTGGCGGCAAGCCTGCTTTTCTATGCCCTGGGAAGCTGGCGCGGCCTCGTATATCTGGCGGTCACGTCCTTTGCGGCCTGGGGCGCGGCGATCTGCATCGAGAACGACGCCGCTAAGACCAAGGCCTATCTCAAGGAGCATAAGGCGGAGCTGAGCAAAGAGGAAAAGAGCGTGTACAGAGCGCGGGGCAAGCGCCGACGCCGCAGGATCATGGCCCTTTGCATGGTGCTGTGCTTTCTGATCCTGGCTTGGTTCAAGTACATCCATTTCCTGCTGGCCCAGGCCAACGCCGTGGCAGGACTCTTCGGCGGACGGGTGAAGGACACGATCAATCTGATCGTGCCTCTGGGCATTTCCTTCTACACCTTCCAGACCATGGGCTATGTGGCGGACGTGTACTGGGAGCGGACCGCAGCCCAGCGCAATCCGCTGAAGCTTCTGCTGTTCACTTCCTTCTTTCCCCAGATCACCCAGGGCCCCATCAGCACCTATGAGGACCTGGCGGGGCAGCTGTTTACCCCACACGATCTGGACGACCGCGCGGTGGTCCATGGCGCGGAGCGCATGCTCTGGGGCTTTTTCAAGAAAATGGTCATCGCGAACATCCTCTCGCCCTATGTGGCCGATGTGTTTGCCAATTATTCCGCCTACACCGGCACCGCGGTCCTTCTGGGGGCCTTCTGCTACAGCGCTCAGATCTATGCCGACTTCTCGGGTTATATGGATATCATGTGCGGCTACTGCCAGATGCTTGGCATCCGGCTGACGGAGAATTTCGAGCGGCCCTATTTCTCCAAGTCCGTGGCCGAATACTGGCGGCGCTGGCACATCAGCCTGGGCGCCTGGTTCAAGGCATACCTGTACTATCCCCTGGCTGTGGCAAAATGGAACCAGAAGCTGGGCAGAAACGCCAAGCGCAGGCTCGGCAAGGCCTTTGGCGACTATCTGCCGGCCACGCTGGCGCTGATCGTCGTATGGCTGACCACGGGCCTCTGGCACGGGGCAAGCTGGGCCTACATCGTCTGGGGCGGACTCAACGGCGTTTTCATCATCGTGTCCATGTGGATGGAGAAGCCCTTTGCCGCCTTGAAGGCGCGGATTCATATCAACGAGTCCGCCTGGCTCTGGCGGGCGTTCCAGGTGCTGCGGACCTTCATCCTCGTCACCTTCATCAAGGTCCTGCCGGAGGTGGGAACCCTCTCCGACGGGCTGGGCCTGTGGGGCCGGATCTTCCGCGGACCCGCTGCGCGCAGCCTTCCCGAGCTTCTGCCCTTTGTCGATGAGCCGGCGAATGTGGTGTGCGTGCTGCTTGGCACGGCGCTGATGTTTGCCGTCAGCATGATACAGCGAAAGGGCTCCGTGCGCGCCAGAATGGAGGAGCGATTGCCCTACGGGGTGCGGCTCGCCCTGTTTGCTGCGCTGTTCTTCGTCATCGTCTATTTCGGCGTGCCCGCCTCTGGCGGACTGGGAGGGTTTTTGTATGCACAGTTTTAAGCGCTTGATGAAACCTGTCCTTTCGTTTTTGCTGCTGATTTGTCTGGTCAGCGCCATGCTTGCCGGATTCTATCTGCACACGGAGTACTATTATTACCAGGATTTCAAGGAGCGGGGCGACCTTACCGGCACCCTGGATACCCTCTATTGCGGCGCCTCCTTCGCCCTGCGCGCCTTCCGGCCGGATCTGATCGACCCGGTTCTCGGCGAGAGCGGCTACAATCTTTCCGGCTCCCGGCTGACCATGCTGGGCAGATACACCCTGCTGGAGAAGGAAATCAAGCGCAATCCGATCAAAACGGTGATCCTGGAGGTCTCCTGCGACACCCTGGTGCGCGACAGCGCCCAGGAGGGACCGGAGGGGGAACTGCTCACCTTTGCCCGCCTGACCGTGCGGGATCGGCCGTCCTACCTGTGCAAGGCGTTCCGGCCCAAGGACTTGCCGCTTCTGTACTACGATCTTGTGTCCAAGGGCATCAACGACGTATGCTCACTGCTGTGCGGGCGGGTCCGCGTCGGCAACTGGTTTCTGACCCGGGGATATTTTCCCTATCATGAGCCCGATGAACCATTCTCGAGGGACTATGCCGCCATCCGCGGCACCGAGTCCCTGCCCGCGGAGCTGAATGACGAAAATATTGAGATGCTCGACCGCATCACGGCGCTGTGCCGCGAAAACGGCGTGGAGCTGGTGCTGGTGAACGTGCCCCAGAGCAAGGCCTTCAACTGCACCTATGACAATCTGGATGAATTCCACCGCTTCTATACGCAGTATTCGGCGGAGCATGGCCTGAAATACTATAATTTCAACCTTCTGAAGGGCGTGGATTCCGTACTGCCGGACGATCGCTGCTTCTACGACCTGCATCATCTGAACAATGCCGGGGCGGAGGCGTTCAGCGGCCTGTATGCCGACGCAATGACCCGGACTGCGGCCGGCGAGGAGCCTGCGTTCTACGGCTCCTATGCCGAAATGCTGGCTGACCCAGCCTACCTGGGCGGTTGAGCCGCATAACAAAACTCCCTGCCCGCCGGGCAGGGAGTTTTTTGGTCAGAAGCAGGAGACGGCAAAAAACGGGACCGCCATAAATACCAGCCAAAGCAGGAACATGGTCCCGCCGACGATGCACACCAGGCGGAACCAGAACCGGCGCTTTTTGCGTTCCTCACTCGTCAAATACACCGAACGCTTATAGCGAACCAGAGTGAGGATGAAGAAAAACAGCAGAAAAACAGGCAAAAGGATAAAGACCTGCATCAGAAACCGGCCGAGGGCGACTTGCAGAGATTCCATTTTGCTTACCCCTTTCCGTAGAAGGTCTGGGCCGGACCGGTGTCCCGCATGAGGGTGTCGGGGGAGCGGAAGCGGAACAGATACAGGAGGGTATCATACAGATCGCCGACGCAGCCGCCGAAATGCGCCGAGAAAAGGAAGGCGCAGAGGATCTTATAGAAATCATTCGGGATGAGGATCATTGCCGCGATAAACAGGACGGAAAACACCGTAAACGGGGCCAGCAGGGAGATGAGGGCAGTTTTGCGGTAGACGTAGATTTCCGGCACGCCGCAGAAGGCGACCATCCCGTTGAAGCCGTAGGTCAGCTTCTGCCCCGTCAGCAGCTTATAGGCCGCGCCGTGGACCAGCTCATGGGCGACCAGGTAGAGCATCAGGATCACCAGCATTCCGAACCACGGCCCCATGGTAAAGGAGAAGGATGACGGGCGGATCAGAATGACGCAGACGATCATCGAAGCGATCATCACCAGCAGCGCGGCAAGATTCATGATAAGGCCGATCTTCGCATTCCCTGCGTCGATGTGGTGTATCTCGCGGTAGCCTTCGGGGAGGGCGGCTTCAAACGTCTTTTTCATAAGCGGGCTCCTTTCAAGGGATCCTGAGAATCATATCATAAAACGCCCATAAATGCAAATACGCCCCTGCGGATTTCTCCGCAGGGGCGTGTTTCGCGGATCAGATGAGGCTCAGCTCCTCCGCTGAGGCGGGCACGATGCCGTGCTCCATCAGCACCTTGGCGGCCTTCTCATTATCCTCCAGGCGGAAGATAACATAGGCGTTCCGGGACTGACGGGTGATGAAGGCATAGCTGTACTCGATGAACAGATCGTGATCTGCCAGCAGGGTGAGCACCTTGCTCAGACTGCCCGGCGTATCGGTGATGGGTACCGCGATCACCTTGGTGACATTGACGATGCAGTAGTTGCCGCGCAGAGCCAGCACGGCGTCATCGGGACGGTCGACGATCAGACGCAGCACGCCGAAATCGGCGGTGTCCGCCAGGGACATGGCACGGATATCGATGCCGGCGTCGCCGAGGATGCGGGTGATCTCCACAAGGCTGCCGGCCTTGTTTTCCACAAAGATGGAAATCTGGTCAATGGTCTTTGCCATGGCGTTTGCCTCCTTTCAGATTTTGCGCTTGTCCACCACGCGCACGGCCTTGCCCTCGCTGCGGGCGATGGACTTCGGGGCCACCAGATGGACGTGGGGGGAGATGCCCAGCATGGAGCGCATGGCCTCCACGAGGGCTCGCTCGTTCTGGGTGATTTTACGGACGGCGTCGGAGAACTGCTCGGGGTTCATCTCCACATAGACGTCGAAGGTGTCGGTGTTGCGGACGCGGTCCACAACGATCTGATAGTTGGACGAATAGCCGCTGGACATGAGCACGGCCTCGATCTGGCTGGGGAAGACATTCACACCGCGGATGATGAGCATGTCGTCAGTGCGGCCCATGGGACGGTCCATCTTGATGAAAGTCCGCCCGCAGGAGCACTTGCCGCGGTGCAGCACACACACGTCACGGGTGCGGTAGCGGATGACGGGGAAGGCCTGCCGGGTGATGGCGGTGAAGACCAGCTCGCCCTGCTGCCCGTCGGGCAGCACCTCGCCGGTTTCGGGATCGATGATCTCGGCGATGAAGTGGTCCTCGTTGATGTGCATGCCGCTCTGCTCCTCGCATTCGAAGCTGACGCCGGGGCCGGAGAGCTCGGTGAGGCCGTAGATATTGTACGCCTTGAGGCCGAGGGATTTCTCGATGTCGAGGCGCATCTCATCGCTCCAGGCTTCGGCGCCGAAGATGCCGGCCTTGAGCTTGAGATTTTCGGGCTTAATGCCCATTTCCTTCACGGTTTCGCCGATGTAGGCGGCGTAGGAGGGGGTGCAGCAGAGGATGGTGGCGCCCAGATCCTGCATGAACTGGATCTGGCGGGCGGTGTTGCCCGAGGACATGGGCAGGGTCAGACAGCCGACCTTCTGGCTGCCGCCGTGCAGGCCGAAGCCGCCGGTGAACAGACCATAGCCGTAGCAGACCTGACATACATCCTCGGCGCTGCCGCCGGCGGCCACGATGGCTCTGGCGCAGCAGTCCTCCCAGAGGTCGATGTCATGCTGGTTGTAGTAGGCGATGACGCGCTTTCCGGTGGTGCCGGAGGTGGAATGAATGCGGACGCATTCGGATTTCGGAATGGCCAGCATCCCGTCGGGGTAGCATTCCCGCAGGTCGGCCTTGGACGTGAAGGGCAGCTTGTGAAGATCGTCCACACCCCGGATGTCCTCGGGGCGAACGCCCTTGGCGTCCATGAGCTGCCGATAGTGTGGAACGTGATCGTAAACGTGGCGGATTTGGGCTTGCAGGCGCTCGTCCTGGAGCTTCCGAAGCTCCTCGGGCGGCATGGTTTCAATTTGGGGTTGATGGTAAGTGTGCATGGAATAAACTCCCCCTTATGCGCTGGTTCTGCCGGATTCGAATGCTTTCAGATTCATCGCAAGGAATTTTGCGGGAATCACGTCACGCAGGGCGGCGTCCCATGCTTCGGCGGAAAAGTCGAAATAGCGGGAGAAGCGCCCCAGAAGAACGATATTGACGGCCTTGGCAGAGCCCGCCGCGCGGGCCAGGGTCAGGGCGTCAAAAATGTCCGCGTCCACGCCAAGGGCGGCGATCCGCCCCCCGATGTTCTCGGGGTAGGTGGTCGCGCCGGTGATGACGGGCATGGGATCCATCTGCTGAGAGTTGGAGATGAGCTTGCCGCCCTCCTTGAGGTAGGGAAGATAACGGGCAGCCTCCAGAAGCTCGAAGGAAATGATGTAATCCGCCTGGCCCTCGTCAATGATGGGGGAGGCGACACAGTCACCGAAGCGGACGTAGGTGACGACGCTGCCGCCGCGCTGGCTCATGCCGTGGACCTCAGAGACCTTGACGTCGTAGCCGGCGTCCATGAACAGATGGCCGAGGACGCGGCTGGCGAGCAGGGTGCCCTGGCCGCCGACGCCGACGATCATGATGCTTTTCGTTTTCATGGCTCAGTCCTCCTTTGCAGTGCTGCGGAACGCGCCGAAGGCGCACAGCTGCTCGCATACGCCGCAGCCAACGCACTGGGTCTGGTCAACGCAGGCCTGGCCGCCCTTGAAGCTGATGGCGGGGCAGCCGATGCGCATGCAGGCCCGGCAGGATTTGCATTTGCCGGGATCGACCTCCAGGGGGGCCTTGTGCTTCACGGTTTTGAGCAGGGCGCAGGGACGGCGGGAGATGATGACCGAGGGCTCGTCCGCGGCCAGCTCCTCGCGTACCGCGGCGCTGCACTGCTTGAGATCATAGGGATCCACCACACGGACGCGGCGAATGCCGATGGCATGGCAAAGGGCCTCCAGATCGATCTTGCCGGCGGGATCGCCGTGGATATTCAGACCGGTGGTGGGGTTCTGCTGGTGGCCGGTCATGCCGGTGATGGAATTGTCCAGAATGATGACGGTGGAATTGGATTCGTTGTAGGCAATGTTGATCAGGCCCGTGACGCCGGAGTGCATAAAGGTGGAGTCGCCGATGACCGCCACGGTCCTGTGCTCGGAATCGGCCTGCAGGGCCTTGTTGAAGCCGTGGATGCCGGAGACCGATGCGCCCATGCACAGTACGGAGTCCACCGCGTTGAGCGGAGCCGCTGCGCCCAGGGTATAGCAGCCGATGTCGCCGATGACGGTACATTTTTGCTGCTTGAGGGCGTAGTACAGGCCGCGATGGGGACAGCCGGGGCACATGACCGGGGGCCGGCCGGGGACTTCGCCGTCGAATTTCTTTCCGGCGGGTACGTCGGCGCCCAGCTTCTCGGCGACCAGATTCTGGGAGAATTCGTCGCAGATGGGGAACAGGTCCTTGCCGGAGACTTCAATGCCGAGGGCGCGGCAGTGGGCTTCGATGACGCCGTCCAGTTCCTCGATGACCACGACCTTCTCGACCTTTGAGGCGAAGTCGCGGATGAGCTGCTCGGGCAGGGGATTGACCAGACCCAGCTTGAGATAGCTGGCGCTGTCGCCCAGGACCTCCCTGGCATACTGATAGGCGGTGCCGGAGGCGATGACGCCCAGCGCCGTGCCGCCCATCTCCACCCGGTTAACGGACGCGCGCTCACCGTACTCGATCAGCGCCCGGGTGCGCGCTTCCACCATGGGATGGCGGCGCTTGGCAAAGGCGGGCATCATGATGTACTTGGCAGGATCTTTTTCGTAGGTTTTGATCTCCTGCGCGGTCCGCTCTCCGACGTCCACGATGCTCTGGGAGTGGGCGATGCGGGTGCACAGCCGCAGAAGCACGGGGGTATCGAACTTTTCGGAGAGCTCGAAGGCCAGCTTGGCAAACTCGTAGCACTCGCCGGAATCGGCGGGCTCGAGCATGGGGACCTTGGAGGCAATGGCGTGGTGCCGGGAATCCTGCTCGTTCTGAGACGAATGCATGCCGGGATCATCCGCCACGCACACCACCAGACCGGCGTTCACGCCGGTGTAGGACATGGTGTAGAGCGGATCGGCGGCCACATTCAGACCCACATGCTTCATGGCGCAGACGCTGCGCTTGCCCGCCATACAGGCGCCGAAGGCGACCTCCATGGCCACCTTTTCGTTGGGGGCCCATTCGGAGTAGATGTCGCGGTATTTTGCGAGCATCTCGGTGATCTCGGTGCTGGGGGTACCGGGATAGCTTGAGGCGATCTCGACGCCCGCCTCGTATAGGCCGCGGGCCACGGCCTCATTGCCCAAAAGCAGCTTTTTCAATGGAAAGACTCCCTTCTTATCCTGCAATCAGCTGCGGTTTTCCGCGGCGATCAGGTTGGTTGCGCCGTAGATCTCGCGCAGACGCGGCTTCTCGATCTTGCCCGTGGCGTTTCTGGGCACATCCGCGAAGATGATCTTCCGGGGCCGCTTGTAGCGGGGCATCTTTTTGCAGAAATTGTTGATGGTTTCCTCGTCGCAGGTATGGCCGGCCTTGATCTGAACGATGGCCGCGGCGATTTCACCGAGGCGCTTGTCCGGCAGACCGATAACGGCCACGTCCTGGATGTCCGGCTGGGCGGCCATGAAGTTTTCGATCTCCACGGGGTAGAGGTTCTCGCCGCCGGAGATGATGACGTCCTTCTTGCGGTCCACCAGGAAAATAAACCCGTCCTCGTCATAGATGGCCATGTCGCCGGTGTGCAGCCAGTCGCCCTTGAGGACCTCGTCGGTGGCCTCGGGGTTGTGATAGTAGCATACCATGACGCCGGGACCCTTGACGCACAGCTCGCCCACTGTATTGGCCTCGGTGATCTCCGCGCCGTTCTCGTCGACGATCTTGGTCTCCCAGCCGAAGCCGGCCTTGCCGATGGCGCCGACCTTGTGGACATTCTCTACGCCCAGATGCACGCAGCCGGGGCCGATGGATTCGGACAGGCCGTAGTTGGTATCGTAGGCGTGGTTGGGGAAGACTTCCTTCCAGCGGCGGATCAGACTCTGAGGCACCGGCTGGGCGCCGATGTGCATGAGCCGCCACTGGTCAAGGGTGTAGTCGTCCAGCTTCACATCGCCGTTCTCTATGGCGGTGAGGATGTCCTGGGCCCAGGGCACCAGCAGCCAGACGATGGTGCAGCGCTCCTTGGATACGGCGTCGAGGATGTACTCGGGCTTGGTGCCCTTCAGGAGCACCGACTTGCCGCCCACCAGGAAGCTGCCGAACCAGTGCATTTTTGCGCCGGTATGGTACAGGGGCGGGATGCACAGGAAGACGTCGTCCTTCTGCTGGCCGTGATGGGCCTGCTCCACGCGGCAGGAGTGGGACAGGGAGCGATGCTTGTGCAGGATCGCCTTGGGGAAGCCCGTGGTGCCGGAGGAGAAGTAGATCGCGGCTTCGTCGTCATCGGTCAGGACGATTTCGGGGTTGGCGCTGGAGTAATCCGCCACAAGGGCGTTGTAATCATAGGCAAAGGTGGGGCAGGGGGGCTCGCCGCAGTAGATCATGTGCACATCGCGGCCCATGTCGTCGACGATCTCCTCGATACGGCCGATGAATTCCGGACCGAACACCAGCACGTCCACATCCGCCAGATTGATGCAGTATCGGATCTCCTCGGCGGCATAGCGGAAGTTCAGGGGCACGGCCAGCGCGCCGGTTTTCAGAATGCCGAAATACACGGGAAGCCACTCCAGGCAGTTCATCATCAGAATGGCGACCTTGTTGCCCTTGCCGATGCCATGGCGGATCAGGGCATGGGCGAAACGGTTGGCCTTCTCATTGAACACGCCCCAGGTGATTTCCTTGCGGTAATAGGGCATATTGGAAGCCTCGATGAGGTCGTATTCCTTCCAGGTGCCCTTTTTGACGCCGCGCTGCTCGGGGTTGATTTCCACCAGAGCCACGTCATCGGCATACCAGCTTGCGTTTTTTTCCAGAATCTCAGTGATCGGCATGTGTGTTTCCTCCATTATATTTGCAAAAAAACCGCAGCCGGATCGGCTGCGGTAAAGCGTTCTGACTGCTTCGTACCTGTATCAGCCCAACCCGATCACCCACGCGCAAAATAAAACGCGTAGGTAAAGGTATAGGCGTAAACGGCACGCAAAGCGTTCATAGGATTCTCCTTATACTGCGGGGATTTAACGCGCAAAAGAATTACCTTGCTGATTGTAGCACTCTGAATCAGAAATGTCAACAAATAAAGCGATATTTTTTTGTTTATTCCGTGATATGCACGTGATTGTTGATGTGGTCGATGCAGTAGCAGTGGTACCCGGCGCAGCGGGAGCAGTAGCGGAACTCCAGACCCGGGTACTGGGCGTCCGTGCGGCCGCAGACGGTGCACTTGTGACGGTAGGGGCGCTCGCCGGTTTTGGAGCGGTAGTTGGCCGCCCAGTTGGGATTGCCGGGCGCGGCGGCGGGCTTGCGGTCGCGCACCCTGCGATACTGCATGGACTCCGGCAGCAGATTGCGCAGACTGGAGCCGAAGAACAGAAAATAGTTCAAAAGGGCAATGATGGGGAAGAGCCAGGCGAGATAGACCACGCCCTGGCTGAAGCCCCGGAACATGTCGATGAGGCCGCGGAGAAGATTGAACGCCGTCATGCCAAGATAGACCCAGGCAAGGTATTTCGCCTTCACCGGGATAATGAAAAACAGCAGGAAACGAATATCCGGCAGGAGCGTGGCGATGGCCAGGAACAGCGTGAGGTTAAGATAGTAAGCGGAAGCGCCTGTGCCGAGCAGCATGCCGCCGATGTCCATGAACAGCACGCCGCAGAAATAATAGGCGTTGAACCGCGCCACGCCCCAGTGCTGCTCGAGGGTTTTGCCGATCTGGTAGTAGCAGAACAGCATGATGAAATTGAGCAGAGTACTGACTGCGCCGAAATCGTTGAGACTGGTGAAAACATAGGTCACAAGCCGCCAGACCTGGCCGCGGAGGATCGCGGCGCGGTTGAAGGAAAGATAACTGTACAGCAGCCGGGACGGATCCACCAAAGTGATAAAATACACGATCAGATTGCCGATGGCAATATACATCATGAGGTTTTTGATGCCTCGGTCGCGGTTTTTATAGAAAAAAACCTCGATGCTTTTGCGCAGATTCTTCAAACGATCCACATCCTTCGATTTCGTTGCTATTATCATAACGAATCGCGGCCGGTTTGTCCATGAATAATGTGTAAATATTTTCGAGCCTTTTCACAAACGGGGGAATTCGGGAAATCGGGATGATTTACTTGACAAAAAACCCGATTTTTACTATACTGTTGTTACAAATTGCATACCTTATCCAGAGCGGCGGAGGGACCGGCCCGATGAAGCCCGACAACCTGCATTTGCAAGGTGCCAATTCCGGCGAGCGATCGACAGATGAGGAAAAACGTGCGTGCTCTGTCGACGGAGTACGCTTTTTGTTTTGATTTTTTTAATGTAAAGGAAGTACCGCTATGGAATACAAAAGAATCTTTACTTCGGAATCTGTGACCGAGGGGCATCCCGACAAGGTCTGCGATCAGATCTCCGACGGCGTCCTCGACGCCATCCTGGCCCAGGATCCCATGGCCCGCGTGGCCTGCGAGTGCGCCGCCACCACGGGCATGGTGCTGGTCATGGGCGAGATCTCCACCGACTGCTATGTGGATATCGCCCGCGTGGCGCGCAATACCCTAAAAAACATCGGCTACACAGACGAGACGGGCTTCGACGGTGAGACCTGCGCCATTCTGACCGCCATCGACGAGCAGTCCGGCGACATCGCCATGGGCGTCAACCACTCCTATGACGACGAGAGCACCAACGGCGCCGGCGACCAGGGCATGATGTTCGGCTTCGCCTGCGACGAGACGCCCGAGCTGATGCCCGCGCCCATCGCCTTCGCCCACCGGCTCACCCGCCGCCTCGCCGCCGTGCGCAAGGACGGCACCTTCCCCTGGCTGCGCCCGGACGGCAAGAGCCAGGTCACGGTGGAGTACGCCGCCGACGGCTCGGTGAAGCGCATCGACACCGTCGTCATCTCCACGCAGCATGCCGCCGAGGTTAAGCAGGCCACGATCCGCGAATGCCTGATCCGCGACGTCATCAAGGCCGTGCTGCCCGCGGAGTATCTGGACGAAAACACCCGCTATCTCATCAACCCGACCGGCCGCTTCGTCATCGGCGGCCCGGTGGGCGACTCCGGCCTGACCGGGCGGAAGATCATCGTCGACACCTACGGCGGTTACGCCAGCCACGGCGGCGGCGCGTTTTCCGGCAAGGACCCGACGAAGGTGGACCGCAGCGCGGCCTACATG
>CADBKB010000030.1 GCA_902795095.1 Oscillospiraceae bacterium | reverse complement strand
CTCCTCGGGGGCGGGCTCCTCCACAAGAATGATGGACCGGCCGATCTTGTTGATCCAGATGACCTCGTCGAGGGCCTCCAGCGCGGCAAGCTTGCGCTTGTGCACATACACGCCGATGCCCGGCGCGGAATCATACTCCTCCTGCAGCACCTGCTCCGTCTCGTCCAGATACTTCCGGACAAAGGCGGACATGATGCCGGAATACACGCTTTCCTTCGTCTGCGCATAGGCGCTTGCATACGCATTGCGCTCCTCGGTGGTGGCGTCGCTGCCCGGCTTCTCCACGGGGGTCATGGCTTCGAGCGCCTCCCGCGACGGGCCCCGCAGCCAGAGATTGACCGCGACCAGCTCGTCGTCTCCCTTTGAGGCAAGCGCCTCCAGGGTGGAAAACGCAATCTTATGGACCTGCGCCGTTTCGGGCACGGGCACAACCTCGCCGCTTACGGCGGCGCTCAGCAGGCCGAAGCAAAGAACGGCCGCCAGTATCAATGCAGTGATCCGTTTCATGATGCTCTCCTTTCATCGTTTCAGTTGCCGGGATCGACCACGTCCAGATCCACACAGACCGAGCCGTCGACGCTTTCGGACAGATAATAGGTTACATTTTTCTCAAAAATGAAATCCACAATGGCGCTGCGCCCCACATAGGCAGGCTGACCGTCGTTGGAAACCGCCTGCCCCGTCTGCTCCGCCCACCCGGTGACGTCGACTTCCACGCTCTCGCCGGTGGACAGCAGCGTAAAGGTCAGGGTTTCCCGGTCGTCCTTCTGCTGATAGTCGGCGTTGATCTGCGATTTCTCCGGCGGATCGGGAGGCTGGGGCGTTTCCGGAACAAACGCGGCGGCGGGAGCCGGTTCCGCGGACCTGCCCGCGGCGACCTCGCCCCGGTTCACAGGAATCTCGGGCTCGGCGGGGGGCGCCGCCTCCGGCGCTTCCGGCGTCTGCGCAGGCGCATCGGTCAGGCTGCCGGGATCGGCGGGCGCCGGCAAAGCCTCGGCAGGATCCGAAGGCGCGTTCTCCGGCGTTGGGGCCGGCGCCGGCTTTTCGGGGACGGGTTTTTCCGTCCGGTCCGGCGCCGGGGGCTCCGGCGCCGTGGGCACAGGTTCTGCGGGCGCCGCCATGGTCGGGCGCTCCGGCTCCGCCGGGACGGGACCGGGCTGCGTCACGCTGTGGGGCAGATTGCCGCGCAGCATGCTCCAGGCGGAGCCCAGCGCCACCGCCGCGGCAAGCATGGCCGCAATGGGCAGAAGCCAGCGACGGCGATCGTCCTTCCGGTCCGCTGCCGGCCCCGGGTGCTGATCCATGAGCTGCCGAAGGTAAGCCTCCCCCTCCAGGGGCGGATCGTAATCCCGATTATTCTCATAATAAGTTTTCAGCTTATGTTCCAGATCGGTCATCATTACGCACCTCCCAGCAGCTTTTTGAGCTGTTTTCGCGCCTGAAACAGCCTGGATCTCACAGCAGTCTCAGACAGATTCAGCAGATCGGCGATCTGCCGGATCGGCATGCTCTCAAAATAGAATAGATGTACGACGCCACGCAGCTTCGGCGGAAGCTTTCCCAGGGCAGTGTGTACCTCGAGCACCTCGTCGCGGTGATCCGGCGAAGCGTGGACGTCCTCCAGGGGCAGTGTCTTCCGGTGCCACCCGCTGTTGAGCAGATTTTTGCACTTGTTGGCGGTGGACGTCATCAGCCAGGAGCGCAGCTGCTCGGGTCCGCTGCATTGGGGCGGATGCTGCAGGTACGCCACAAAAACCTCCTGCACCACATCCTCCGCGTCCGCGCGGTTCAAGCAGTAGCTGTAGGCCAGACGATACATTGAGGGCATATTTGCCTCCACCACCTGCAGCAGTTCTTCTTGTATCATAACTCCGGAGATCTCCCAGTTTTGGAAGACGTTGACTCGCCTTCTGCCTATATAACAATTTACAGGCATAAAATGTTGTACGCCGGACAAATCTTTTTATACCTTTGCGCAGGTATGTCTGCATTCAGTATAGCACATTTGCGGGGCGATTGGGCGACCTCTGTAAAATAAAACAGGCAGTTTGCAAAAAAACCAGCCCCCAAAAGAGGGCTGGTTTCTGTTTCGTTCTCAATCAGACGGTGTTTTCGCGGCGATCGCGCAGGAAGCCGCAAACCCCGCTGCCAGAAACGGACCTTTCATGCTACGGCACGGTAGAGGAAGGTAACGATCTGACCTCTGGTGCAGCTTGCGTCCGGGCTGAAGGTGGTGGCTGAAGTTCCGGTAGTGATGCCGTTCTCCACCGCCCAGAGCACCGCATTATAGTAATAAGCTCCTTCTTTCACGTCCTTGAATGGATGGGTTAGGCAATGCTGCCAGCGCAAACTTTTTACACCATTTTCTCCGGCTGGACCGCGGCGTCGTATTCCTCGCCGGTCATGAAGCCCAGCTTCATGACCGCCTCGCGCAGGGAGATTCCCTCCCTGAAGGCCAGCTTGGCCACCTGCGCGGCCTTGTCATAGCCGATATGCGGGTTCAGCGCGGTGACGAGCATGAGGGATTTTTGCAGGTTTTCGTCCATCCGCGCCCGGTTGGCCCGCAGGCCGGACAGGCAGTTTGCCACGAAAGAATCCATGGCGTCCGACAGCAGAACCAGGGACTGGTTGAAATTATAGAAGATCACAGGCATGAAGACGTTCAGCTCAAAATTGCCCTGGCTGGCGGCAAAGCCCACGGCGGCGTCGTTGCCCATCACCTGCACCGCCACCATGGTCACCGCCTCGCACTGGGTGGGGTTGACCTTGCCGGGCATGATGGAGCTGCCGGGCTCGTTCTCGGGGATGGTTATCTCCCCCAGGCCGCAGCGCGGACCCGAGGCCAGCCAGCGCACATCGTTGGCGATCTTCATGAGATCTGCCGCCAGAGCCTTCAGCGCGCCGTGGGCAAAGACCATGGCGTCCTTGGAGCTCAGCGCGTGGAATTTGTTGGCCGCCGTCACGAAGCTCTGTCCTGTAAGCTCCGCCACCTGGGCGGCCACGGCCTCGGCAAAGCCCGCCGGGGCGTTCAGTCCCGTGCCCACGGCGGTGCCGCCCAGGGCCAGGGCGCACAGCTGCCCGAGGCTGTCGCGCAGCATATGACGGCAGGCCCGCAGCATGGCCCGCCAGCCGGACATCTCCTGGGAGAAGGCGATGGGCACCGCATCCTGCAGATGGGTGCGGCCGGTCTTGATGACGCCCTGGTGCTCCAGCTCCAGCCGGGCGATGGTCTCCTCCATCCGCTCGATGGCGGGGATCAGCCGGCGGGTGATGCCCAGGACCGCGGCGATGTGCATGGCCGAGGGGAAGGTGTCATTGGAGCTCTGGGAGCGGTTGACGTGGTCATTGGGATGCAGCAGACGGAAGCCCGCCAGCTCGTTGCCCCGGTGGGCGATGACCTCGTTCACATTCATGTTTGACTGGGTGCCGCTGCCGGTCTGCCACACCGCCAGGGGGAACTGATCGGCCAGCTTCCCCGCCAGGATCTCATCACACACCGTGCGGATGAGCCCGGCGCGCTCGGCTGTCAGCACGCCCAGCTGCTCATTGGCGTTGGCGGCTGCCTTCTTCAGGATGGCGAAGGCCTCTATGATTTCCGGCGGCATTTTCTCCGTGCCGATGCGGAAATGCTCCAGGCTCCGCTGGGTCTGGGCACCCCAATGGCAGTCCGACGGGACCGCGATCTCGCCCATGGAGTCGTGCTCAATGCGATAATCGGTCATCACGCTTCCTCCCATCCCTTGGTCACGTTGACCCAGCCTTCAAAATTCTGCGAAAACCGCTCAAGCTCCGGGATCGTCAGCTCGATGGCGGAATTGCCGCTGCCGCAGGCGGGATACACCGTGTCAAACCGTTTGAGGGATTCATCCAGATAGGTTTTGACGCCATCATTGACGGCAAAGGGACACACGCCGCCCACGGCGTGGCCGATCAGCGCCTCCACCTCGTCGAACTTGAGCATGGCCGCCTTCTGACCGAAGGTATGCTTGTACTTGCTGTTGTCCACCTTGGCGTCGCCGGCCACCACAACCAGGATGGGGCCCTGCTTCGTGAGGAACGAGAGGGTCTTCGCGATGCGTGCGCCCTCCACGCCCACGGCCAGGGCGGCCAGCTCCACTGTCGCGGAGGACAGCTCCATCTCCAGGATGCGCGAGGTCATGCCAAAGGGTTCAAAATAGGCCTTTACCTTGTCGATCGACACGGATGATCTCCCCTTTTTTCTGTAATGTTCAAATGATATCACGCTTCGACGGGAATTGCAACCGGTTGACATATGCTGTATAATGATCATGGATTATCATGCGCGTCCGCGCGCTTTGACCGGGAGGGATCGCCTTGACAAAAACCAACGCCATGCGGCTGATGGAACAGGCGGGCATTCCCATTCGCGTGCAGGAATACGCCGTGGATGAATCCGATCTCAGCGGCATGCACGCCGCCGAAGAATTGGGCATGCCGCCGGAACAGATCTTCAAGACCCTTGTGGCCCGGGGCGACAAGACCGGCATATGCGTTTTCTGCATTCCAGTGTGCTGTGAGCTCGACCTCAAGAAGGCGGCGAAGATCTCCCGCAACAAAAAGGTGGAAATGATCCACGTCCGCGAGCTTCTGGGCCTGACGGGCTATATCCGCGGCGGGTGCAGCCCCGTGGGCATGAAGAAGCAGTATCCCACCTATATTGAAGAGGCCGCCGTCGTATACGACGAAATCGGCGTGAGCGCCGGAGCCCGGGGCGTGCAGATGCTGCTCAGCCCGGACGCGCTCATCGACTACTGCCGCATGACGCCGGCCGATCTGATCGAATGATATGAGGGAGCCTATGAGAATTGACGTGATGGGCGTTGGCTTTGACAACGTCACAATGGACGAGGCCCTGGAGCGGGCCAAAACGCTCCTGGCCCAGCCGGGCCCTGCCTACTGCGTGACCCCCAACGCGGAAATCGTCTACGAGGCCATGCACGACGAAGCCTTCCGCGCCATTCTGAACGGCGCCGCCCTCGTCCTGCCCGACGGGGCGGGCACGGTGCTGGGCGCAAAGCTGCTGGGCACCCCCTTGAAGCAGAAGGTGGCCGGCATCGACTTCAGCGCAAATCTGCTGGGTATTCTGGCCGAGACCGGCAAGCGGCTGTATCTGCTGGGCGGCAAGCCCGGGATCGCGGAGAAGGCCGCGGAAAACATGATAAAAAAGCACCCGGGCCTGTGCATCTGCGGCACGGCGGACGGATACTTCAGGGATGAGGCGCCGGTGATCGAAAAAATCAACGCCGCAAAGCCCGACGCCCTGTTCGGCTGCCTCGGCGCGCCGAAGCAGGAGATCTTCATGCACGCGCACTGCGCCGACCTGGCCGTACCCCTGATGATCGGCCTGGGCGGCAGTCTCGACGGCTTCGCGGGCACGGTCAAGCGGGCGCCGGACTGGATGATCCGGCTGCAGCTTGAGTGGCTTTACCGCCTCATCAAGGAGCCCAAGCGCATCGGCCGGATGATGCGGCTGCCGAAATTCGTGCTCGCGGTGCTGGCGCGGCGGCTGCGGGGAGGAAAAAGCCATGGGTAAGCTCATCGTTCTCGAGGGCACCGACGGAGTGGGAAAATCCACCCAGTTTTCCCTGCTCAAGGATCGCCTCGCCGCGGCGGGTCGGGATTTCCGCACCGTGGTATTCCCACAGTACGAGGAGCCCTCCTCCGCCCTGATCCGCATGTATCTGGGCGGCGAGTTCGGATCCTCCCCCGCTGACGTCAATCCCTATGCCGCATCCATTTTTTACGCGGTGGACCGCTACGCGTCATACAAGAAAATCTGGGGAGACTATTATGAGGCCGGCGGCCTGGTGCTGTGCGACCGGTACACCACCTCCAACGCGGTGCACCAGGCCAGCAAGGTGGCGCCGGAGCGCAGAATGAAGTACTACCAGTGGCTGTATGAGACGGAATTCGACCTCATGGGTCTGCCGAAGCCGGATCTTGTGATTTATCTCGATGCGCCCATCGAGCTCACCGAGCAGCTCATGCGCAAGCGCGAGCACGCCACCAACACCCACGCCGATATCCACGAAAAGGACCTGGACTATCTGCGCACCTGCCGGCTGACCGGCAAGCAGGCCGCCGAGTTCTACGGCTGGCGCATCGTCCGCTGCGACCGCGACGGCGCCATGCGAACCATCGAAGACATCCACGAGGAAGTGTTTTGCTTGGCAACCAACTGTTTGGAGGGATAACTATGGTATATATTCTTCTTGGCAACGGATTTGAAGAGACCGAGGCCATCGCCCCCTGCGATATCCTGCGCAGAGCAGGCGTCGACGTCCGGCTCGTGGGCCTCGGCGGCCGTGAGATCTCCGGCGGCCACGGCATCACCGTCTGCGCCGATCTCACCGTCGAGCAGATGGATCCCGGGCAGATGGAAATGATCGTCCTGCCCGGCGGCATGGGCGGCGTGCACTCCATCCTGGCCTGCCCGCCCGCCCTGGAGGCGGTGCGCCGGGCCTGGCAGGACGGCCGCTGGGTGGCCGCCATCTGCGCCGCCCCCACGATCCTGGCAAAGCTCGGAATCACCGACGGCAAAAAGGCCACCTGCTATCCCGGTCTGGAGACGCAGATGGGCGAAGCGAACATGCAGCCCGGCGCCGCCGCCGTACAGGACGGCCGGCTGCTGACCGGCGCCGGTCCCGGCACGGCCATCGACTTCGGCCTGCTGCTGGTGCGCGCCCTGCGAGGCGAGGAAGCTGCAAAGAAGGTCTATGACGGGCTCGTCTATCGGCTGGCCCGCCCGGAATAAGAGGAGCATCATGGCTGATCAAAACTATCCGAGCAACGCCACGGAAAACATCGATGCGCTGATCGCGGAGCTGAAGCAGGAGCTGGGGGGAGAATCACCCGCGCCCCTGCCCGAGCCTGTGCCGGCCCCCGTCGAGGCCCCCATGCCGGCATCCGAGGAAGCATTCGACATCGACTTTGACGACGCCTACGACCGCACCGAGGCGGAGCTGAACGCTCCCGCCGAGGCGCCGGAGACGCCGCCGGCGCAGACGCCCGTCAGGAAATTCAAAAAGCCCGGCTTTTTCCGCCGCCGCCTCGATCGCCGCCGCCACAAGCGCAGAGATTCCTTTGCCATGTCCGTATTCGGCAACGTGATCTACTTCGCCCTGGTGGCCGCCGCGGCCATCACCATCGCAAAATTCGCCTGGCTGTGCGCCGACGATGTGCTGGCCCTGACCAAGGGCGATTCCACCGCCACCGTCTCCATCAGCGAGGGCGACAACCTGAATAAAATCACCGAGAAACTCCACAGGGCAGGGCTGATCAACTATCCCTGGCTGTTCAAGCTCTACGGAAAGTACTCCCATGTGGCGGAGAAGGTCTCCCCCGGCGTGTACGAGCTCAACACCCAGTACGACTACCACGCCCTTGTCAGCGGCATGCAGGGCTCCTACAACCGCATGACCACCACGGTCACCATCGTTGAGGGCAAGACCTGCGCTGAAATCTTCGCCCAGCTGGAGGAGGAGGGCGTGTGCAAAGCCGAGGATCTGGCAAAAACCGCCGCCGAATACGACTTTGACTACGATTTCCTGGAAGATGTGGAATATGGCAGCGAAAACCGGCTGGAGGGCTTCCTCTTCCCGGATACCTATGAATTCTATCTGACGGACGATCCCGAGGTCGTGCTGGACAAGTTCCTGGCCAACTTCGACGAACGCCTGGACGAGAATCTGGAGGCCAGGATCGCCTCCATCGGCTACAATGTGCGCGAGATCCTGTGCATCGCCTCCATGCTGCAGGAGGAGGCCGCCGTGGCGGACGAAATGCCCATCATGTCCTCGCTGCTGTACAACCGACTGAACAGCGAGAGTCTGCGCCTGCTGCAGATGGACTCCACGGTGTTCTATGCCGCCGATCAGATGGGCAGAGAATTCGACACCGATCTGGACAGCCCCTACAACACCTACGTCTATCCCGGCCTGCCCGCCGGTCCCATCGACAACCCCGGCATGGACGCCATCAAGGCCGCCCTGAACCCCGAGGACACCGACTATTATTACTTCGCCACCGGCGTGGACGGATTTAACCATTTCTATAATGATTGGGACGAATTCGAGGAATTCCTGGCCAGCGACGAGTATATCGGAAACCAGCGATGAGAAAGAAGCCGGAACTGCTCTCCCCCGCCGGAGATATGGAGCGGCTGCGCATGGCCGTCGCCTACGGCGCGGACGCGGTATACCTGGCAGGCACCAGCTTCGGCATGCGCTCCTTCGCGGGCAATTTCAGCCCCGAGGAGCTGCCCGAGGCCGTCGCCTACGCCCACGCCCACGGCGTGCGCACCCATGTGACCGTCAACACCCTGGCGCGGAACGATGAGATCGCCCGCCTGCCGGCGCATCTGGAGCTGCTGAACGAGATCGGCGTGGACGCGCTGATCATTGCGGATCTGGGCGCCTGGCGGCTGGCCGAGCGCTATGCGCCCCGCTGCCAGCGCCACGTCTCCACCCAGGTGTCCGTGACCAATCACGAGACGGCCAAAGCCTGGTACGAGCTGGGCGCCAAACGGGTGGTGCTGGCCCGGGAGCTGAGCCTGCCCGAGATCCGCGGGATCCGGGAAAAGGCGCCCGCCGGACTGGAGCTGGAGGTCTTCTGCCACGGGGCCATGTGCGTATCCTGGTCCGGCCGATGCCTGCTGTCAAACTACATGACCGGCCGCGATCCCCAGCGCGGCGCCTGCGCCCAGCCCTGCCGCTACAAATACGCCCTCATGGAGGAAAAACGCCCCGGCGAGTACTTCCCCGTCTTCGAGGACGAAAAGGGTACCTTCCTCATGAACAGCCGGGACATGTGCATGATCGACCATCTGGACGATCTGCTCGGCGTTGTGGACTGTCTGAAAATCGAGGGCCGGGCAAAATCCGCCTATTACGCCGCCATCGTCACCGGGGCCTACCGCCACGGGCTCGACGCCGCGGCCGCGGGCGTCCCCCTGGATCCCGCCTGGCGCGACGAGGTGGAGAAGGTCTCCCACCGCCGCTACTCCACGGGCTTCTTTTACGGCGAGCCGGGGCAGTATGTGGACAATTCCCGCTATATCCGCGAGTATCAGGTCTGCGCCGTGGTCACGGGTCATACGCCCGACGGTCTGGCAAAGCTGAGCCTGCGCAACAAGTTCTCCTCCGGCGACGCCTTGGAACTGGTGGGGCCGGACGTCCGGCCGGTGTGCTTCACCGCGCCGCAGATGCTTCTGCCCGACGGGACGCCGATCTCCGAGCCCCGGGTGCCGCAGATGGAGTTTCTGATGCGGCTGCCCTGCCCCGTGCCGGAGCTCTCCATCCTTCGCCGGCAGGTGGATCTTTCCGCAAAGGATGTGTGAAAATGAGCCTGTTTTCCCATGTCGCCGTTTACAGCAGCCCTCTGCCGCCGCAGGAGGCCATGGCGCGGGTACGCAGCGCCCTGGAAGCCGACCGGGCCATGCGCATCACGCCGATCCGTAGCGCAGAAAACGAGCTTTCCTTCGGTGTTAAGACCGCGTACCTTCTGGAGAAGAATTCATTTCTCCCCGACGTCCGCGTTCATTTCAGCCGCACCGCGGCCGGTACGGATGTGAAAACCGTCTGCGGTCTGAAACGGGTCACGCGGGTCCTGTTCACGGTGTTCAGCGTGCTTCTGGCCGCACTGGAGATCCTTCTTTTGTGCATGTATTTCCGCGGATCGCTTGATTCCGGCGTCGTATTGCTGATCCCTGTGATCATGATCGCGTTTTCCGCCCTCATGGTAATCTTTGGCCTGCCACTGTCATCCAGGGACACGCTGTATGTTATCCGCACCGCCCTGCAGCCGGGATCCGGCTCCGAGCAGACATAAAAAATGCAGCCTCGCGGCTGCATTTTTTTGCGTTATTCGATCATTAGGCGCTTGGTGGTGGGCTCGGGCTTCTGGAGCTTCGGCATGGTCAGGCGCAGGACGCCGTCCTTGTAGGCGGCGGTGATACGCTCGGTGTCGATGCCGGAGGTATCGAAGCTCCGGGCGTAGGAACCGTAGCTTCTCTCGCAGCGCACATAGCTGCCCTTCTGATCCTTCTGCTCAAAATCGGAGCGGCGCTCGGCGGTGATGCTCAGGCTGCCCTCGTTGAGATCCACGTGGATATCCTCCTTGTTGAAGCCGGGCAGGTCCGCCTCCAGAAGGAAGTGGTCGCCCTCGTCGCGGATATCGGTGCGGAATTCAGCGGGTGCGCGTCCGGAGAAGAAGGCGCGCTCCAGATCTCCGAAGGCACGGAAGGGGTCATAGGCCGCCAGATCGCGAAATGCACGGGTATAGGGAACTAACATCTTAAAAACCTCCAGTCATGTCGGGCCGCCGGAGGCGGCATGGGTGTTTCTTTTTCTACCCTGATGTTATCCCCAGATTATGAACTTTTTACGCAGAATCTATGAACGAACCGTAAATTTTAGCACTCCGCGGTTTTGAGTGCTAACCGCGATTACGAAACGCCAGGTAGCCCTCCAGGATCAGGCTGGCTGCCACGGCGTCCACGGTGTTTTTGCGCTTCTTGCCGTGATAATTGTGCTCCGACAGGATCTGATGGGCCTCCACGGTGGTCCTGCGCTCGTCCCAGAGCCGCACCTCCATCCCAAGGCGGGCGGAGAGCTTCTCGGCAAACGCCCGGTACAGCTCCGCCCTGGGGCCCTCGGTGCCGTTCATATTCCGGGGATAGCCCATGACGACCTCCCCCACCTCATTGTCCCGAACCAGCGCCTCCAGCGCCTCCAGGAGCCGATCCTCCCGGCGGCTGGGCAGCACCGCGGTCTGCCCGACAATGGATCCCGTCAGATCCGAAAGCGCCACGCCGGTGCGGGCGTCGCCGTAGTCGAGGGCCATGATTTTCATATTTCCGCCTCCGTTCTTTTCTTTGCTCCTATCATAGCATATCTTTCCAAAAAGTTGGGAAAAAATTTTGAAATTTGCCCATTTTTTTGTTGACCGACGGGGTGGTTTGTGGTAGAATGATTTCACCTGTGAAAAGAGGGCTTATTTTTTGTGCGCTTTTTTCAGCTTCGGATGGCCGTGATTGTAGTTTTGGCGGCCTCTAAATCCATAATAGCCGGAGTGATACAGGGAGGCAATTTTTTAAGGAGGTGCCGTTCATGCGCGTAAAAGTCACACTCAGATGTTCTGAATGCAAGCAGAGAAACTACAACACCATGAAGAACAAGAAAAATGATCCCGATCGCCTCGAAATGAAGAAGTATTGCAGATTCTGCAGAAAGCATACCCTTCATACCGAGACCAAGTAAGCAAAGGAAGGGTAACACAAATGGCAGAAGCGAACAAAAAGCAAAACTGGTTTGTCCGTACCTGGAATAAGATCCGCAAGTATGTGCGCGATACCAAGAGCGAGCTCAAGAAGGTCTCTTACCCCTCCCTCAAGCAGGTGCGCAACAACACCCTCATCGTCCTGCTTTGCGTGCTGGTCGTCGGTATCTTCGTCTGGATCTTCGACGGCATCGCGACCTTTGTCATCCAGGGTCTGATTTCCCTGGTGAAGGGCGGTTAAACCATCATGGCGGATGCGGCAAAATGGTATGTTGTCCATACCTATTCCGGCTATGAGAACAAAGTCAAAAACACGATCGAGACGACCGTAAAGACCCGCCACCTGGAGGACGTCATCCACGTTGTTTCGATCCCTCTGGAGACCGTCACCGAGATCACCGACAACGGCCCAAAGACCGTGGAGCGGAAGGTGTTCCCCGGCTATGTCCTCGTGAAGATGATCATGAGCGACGACAGCTGGTACATCATCAAGAATATCCGCGGCGTCACCGGGTTCGTCGGCTCCGGCGGCAAGCCCACCGCCCTGACCGAAGAAGAGGTCCTGGCCCTCGGCATGGAAAAGCGCGAGATCATCGTGCCCTACGCCGTCGGCGACAGCGTCAAAATCACAGACGGCCCCTTCACTTCCTTCACCGGCGTGGTCGACGCCATCGACGTTGACGACAACTCCGTGCGCGTTATCGTGCCTCTGTTCGGCAGAGACACCCCCATCGAGCTTGAGCTCGACGAGGTGGAGCCGGTTACCGATTGATCGGGCAGGACCGGACAGAACGTGGGAGGGGGTAACGCCCCGCCAAAAATACGCCAAGGGCGTATCACCACATTTATTTCAGGAGGTGCTCATTCATGGCACAGAAAGTTACAGGTTATATCAAACTGCAGATCCCCGCAGCCAAGGCGACTGCTTCTCCTCCGGTTGGCCCGGCGCTCGGCCAGCACGGCGTGAATATTTCCCAGTTCATCAAGGAATTCAACGAGCGTACCAAGGACCAGGCAGGCTTTAAGATCCCCGTCGTCATCACGGTCTATGCCGACCGCTCCTTCAGCTTCATCACCAAGACCCCTCCGGCTCCCATGCTGATCCTCAAGGCCGCCGGTCTGGACAAGGGCTCCGGCGTTCCCAACAAGAACAAGGTCGGCTCCATCACCCAGGCGCAGGTCAAGGAGATCGCCGAGCGCAAGATGCCCGATCTCACCGCCGCTTCCCTCGAAGCCGCCATGAGCATGATCGCCGGCACCGCCCGCTCCATGGGCATCACCGTGACCGACTGAGTTTCCGTTTGCCGAGGTCTATGGGCCATGAGCCCGACCTCAGAAATGTGGGAGGATTATTCCGCATCACCACTTTAAGGAGGATATAACATTGTTTAGAGGTAAGAAATATAAAGATAGTGCGAAGCAGATCGACCGCTCCGTACAGTATGACGTTGCCGACGCCCTTGCCCTGGTGTGCAAGACCGCTCCGGCAAAATTCGATGAGACCGTGGAAATCCACGTCAAGCTTGGCGTCGACTCCCGTCACGCCGATCAGCAGGTCCGCGGCGCCGTCGTTCTTCCCAACGGCACCGGCAAGACCCGCAGAGTCCTGGTCTTCGCCAAGGACGACAAGGCCGATGCAGCCCGCGAGGCCGGCGCCGATTTCGTCGGCGGCATGGACATGGTCGAGCGCATCACCAAGGAAAACTGGTTCGATTTCGACGTGGTCGTCGCTTCCCCCGACATGATGGGTATCGTCGGCCGTCTCGGTAAGCTGCTGGGCCCGAAGGGCCTCATGCCCTCCCCCAAGGCCGGTACCGTCACCCCCAATGTGGCGCAGGCCGTCAAGGAAGTCAAGGCCGGTAAGATCGAGTACCGTCTGGACAAGACCAACATCATCCACTGCCCCATCGGCAAGGTCAGCTTCGGCACCGAGAAGCTCGTGGAGAACATGGACACCCTGATGGGCGCCATCGTCAAGGCCAAGCCCGCCGCTGCCAAGGGCCAGTATATCCGCTCCTGCGTCGTCGCCTCCACCATGGGCCCCGGCGTCAAGGTCAACACCAACAAGTATTGATAAAAAAGCAGATTTTGCTTGACATCTCAAGCGCAGTTTGCTAATATAGTCTGGCTGCCAAAGACAGCAGGAGACGACAGTCGTAACGGGTCCTCCCTTCCTGCCGAGGTTACACTTTGTACCACAGTTTCTGTGTCCTCATGTGCTTTGGCATGAGGACACTTTATTTTATCGGAGGTGACAACACTACATGCCCAATGCAAAGGTTCTCGAAAGCAATAAGGCAATCGTAAGTGCTCTGGCCGACAAGCTGCAGAACGCAAGCTCTGCCGTCTTCGTCGATTACAAGGGCATCACCGTCGCACAGGATACGGAGCTTCGCAGAAAGTTCCGCGAAGCAGGTGTGGAATACTCCGTTGTGAAGAATACGCTGACCCGGTTCGCCGCCAACAATGCCGGCTACAACCAGTTCGACGAAATCCTCAACGGCACCACTTCCCTCGCCTGCACCACCGGCGATCCCATCGCGCCGGCCCGTATCATCAGCGAATTTGCCAAGAAGAACAAGAACGTACTCAAAATCAAGGGCGGCTTCGTAGAAGGCACCGTCATGAGCGTAGATCAGCTCATGGGCTTCGGCGAACTCCCCTCCAAGGACGCTCTGGTCGCCCAGGTCCTTGGTACCTTCCTTGCCCCGATCTCCTCTCTGGCCTTCGTTCTGAGCCAGATCTGCGAGCAGAAGGGCGGCGCTCCCGCTGCCGAAGAGGCCCCCGCGGAAGCCTGATTCACCACATTATAAACGATACTAATTAGGAGGATATTACAATGTCTGAAAAAATTGCTGCTCTGATCGAAGAAGTGAAGGCTCTGACCGTCATCGAGCTGGCTGAGCTCGTCCATGCTCTGGAAGATACCTTTGGCGTTTCCGCCGCTGCCGCTGCCGTTGCCGCTCCCGCTGCCGGCGGTGCTGCCGAAGTGGAAGAGAAGACCGAATTCGACGTCATCCTGAAGGAAGTTGGCGCTTCCAAGCTGAACGTCATCAAGGTCATCCGCGCTGCCACCGGCCTCGGCCTGAAGGAAGCCAAGGAAATCGCCGACAACTGCCCCAAGACCCTGAAGGAAGCCATCTCCAAGGAAGACGCGGAGAAGCTCGCCGAGGATCTCAAGGCCGCCGGCGCCACCGTCGAGATCAAGTAAGATCCCTTTTATTCACAAAAGCCCTCCGGCTCGCGCCGGAGGGCTTTTTCGAGCGTGTCAAAAAAGTGTTTTTGACACGCTCCGGCATATTTCAAACTTTTGAAAAAAGTTTGAAATATGTTTTGATTGAACGCGAAAGGGAACCCTGATGGT
>CADBKB010000029.1 GCA_902795095.1 Oscillospiraceae bacterium | reverse complement strand
GGCGAAGGGCGCTGGCGGCCTCGGGATAGATCAGATACAGGGTGACCTCGTCCGGCGTTCCGGCTGCGGCCGCCCTCTGAAACGCGGTCCAGCGGTCCATGTTGGCAACGGTGCTCGGCACGGCCATGTCGACGATGACCTCATCCGGCCCGGCAAAGTCGCCGTTTGTCAGAGGACCGGTCTCTGACACCGCGCCGTCTGACGCCGGATCGCAGGGCGTCTGGCCGGCGTCGTTTCCCGTATCCCTGGCGCCGCAGCCGGGGAGTAAAAAGCACAAAAGCAGAACAATGAGCACTTTTTTCATAATAGCCTCCAGACGATTGCCGCGATCTGCTTTCAGACTACCGCAATCAACGGAATATGTCAAGCGCCGCCTGCGTATGTCCGCCCGCGGCGGGACGACGTGTTGACCGCGGTTTGGGGCAATGGTATAATGGAAAAAACGACCAACGCGGAGGAAGAGGTGTGAGCTGTGATGAAATGGAACCGGCGCCGGATCCTTGCGTTTCTGACCCTGGCGGCGCTGCTGCTGACCGGGTGCGGACGGCTGACGAAGCAGGAAATTGAAGCCCCCGCGCCGGATGAGGTACAGCCCGCGGCGCCGGAGAGCGTGCCGGAGCCGCAGACCATGACGGAACCGGAGAGCGCGCCGGAGGAGCCGGATCCGACGGACGCCCGGGTGCGGGAGCTCCTCGGCGCCATGACTGCGGAGCAGAAGATCGCCCAGCTCTTTTTCGTCAGCCCGGAGGCTCTGACGGAAAGCTCCGGGGCCGTGACCGTCGCGGGCGACGCCACACGGGAGGCATTCTCTCAGCGCCCCGTGGGCGGCGTGATCTATTCCTACGACAATCTCACGGATCCGGAGCAGACCCGGGCCATGCTCGCCGGGATGCAGCAGATCAGCCGGGATGTGCTGGGTCTGCCGGTCTTCCTGGGCGTGGATGAGGAGGGCGGCACCGTCGCGCGCATCAGCGGCCGGGAGGAATTCGGCGTGGATGCCTGGCCGGATATGGCAGACGTCCATGATGCGGCCGAGGCCCGGCGCATCGGGGAAGCCATGGGCGACTACCTCCGGGATCTGGGCTTCAATCTGGACTTCGCCCCGGTGGCGGACGTGCTGACGAATCCGCAAAACACCGTGGTGCGCCGCCGGGCGTTCTCAAGCGATCCCGAAGCGGTGACGCGTCTGTGCGCGGCCTTCTCCGACGGCCTGCAGTCCAGGGGCGTGCTGGCCTGCTGCAAACATTTCCCGGGCCACGGCGCCACGGCGGAGGACTCCCACGAGGGCTTCGCCGTCTCACAGCACACACCGGAGGAGCTCATTTCTACGGATCTGCCGCCCTTCTGCGACGCCGCGGGCCGCGGGATCCCTTTCATCATGGTAGGCCATATCACCTTGCCGAATGTGACCGGGGAGGAAGTGCCCGCTTCTTTGTCCCGGGAAGTCACAACGTCGCTGCTGCGGGAAGAATTGGGCTTCCGGGGCGTCGCCATCACCGACAGTCTGGATATGGGCGCCATCACGCAGAATTATCCCGCCGGTGAGGCGGCGGTGCGGGCGGTGCTGGCAGGCGAGGACATGCTGCTCATCAGCGGCGGGTTCCCGGAGGCCTGGGAGGCGGTCAAAAGAGCCGTCGAAGACGGCACGATCCCGCCCGAGCGTCTGGACGAGGCTGTGGGCAGGATCCTGCGGGCGAAGCTGACCTGGGAGGCCGGACAGTGATTTGAAACTGTCATATACTGTATACTTGAATATACAGGCAAAAAATGGTATAGTGTAAGCGGAAAAGAATACACGGGGAGGCCATTATTATGATGACGCAACACATTTTCAGCCGCGTCCTGGCGCTTTGTCTCTGCCTGTGCCTGCTGCTTGGCATGGCGCCGACAGCTCTGGCCGAGGACAAGCCCTACGACGGCGGCAAAAGCGCGGGATTCCTGCAGCGGATCGAACAGCTGGACGAGGTCCCGGAGGGCTATATCGGCATTTATACCGTAGCAGATATGAAGGCGCTTCACAATGCCAATACCTCCGGCAACTATATCCTCATGCAGGATCTGGATCTGGGCGCGTGGACGCCCCTGTGCAACGACTGGCCCTTCAAAGCCAGCCTCGACGGCAACGGCCATACCCTGAGCTACACAATCCGCTGCCAGGCCGGCAAAAAAAACAAGTGGTACCTGGGCCTGTTTGCCGTCGTTTCCGGCCAGGTGTCCAACCTGCGCGTGAAGGGCAGCATAGACGTCACCTTTGAAAGCGTCAGCCAGTCCACCTGCTATGCCGGCGGCATTACCGCCATGCTCAGAGATAATGGCAGCGTGACCAACTGCGTCAGCGACGTGGAGATCCGCTCCACCGCGGATATGGGCGCCGCCCTTGACAGCGAGGGCGTCGGCGGCATCGTGGGCACCACCAGCGGCGGTAACAATATCTACTTCTGCCGGAACCGGGCCCGGGTCACCGGGTACTGCGGCGTCGGCGGCATTTTGGGCATGGCGCGCTATGCCGGCTCCGTGAGCGATACTGTTTTCGCCTGCCTCAACGAAGGCGCGGTGCAGTGCGGCATCAAAGCCGGCGGCATCGTCGGGCGGACCTTCAAAAAGTCCGCTCTGATGATCCAGTCCTGCGCCAACACCGCCTCCGTCACCGCCAAGGAGACCGCCGGCGGCATTCTGGGCGAGGGCGCCGCCAACGCCACCGTGGCCGACTGCCTGAACACCGGCAGCATTTCCTCCACTCAGGCGCCGTGCTATGCCGGCGGCATCGTGGGCGACGGCATCAAGGTCAAATACGTCCGCTGCGTCAATATTGGGACCGTCAAGGCGGTGCGCAGCGGCTCCATCTCCGGCCGGATCGAAAGCAAGGACGACGTGGCCTACTGCTACTGGCTGGACACTGGAAATCAGCAGTACTGCGAGCTCGGTTACAGCGGCGTCGATTCCAAGGACCGCACCGGCGCCAGATCCGCCCAGTCCCTGAAGGTGCAGAAGGACTATGAGACCTACGACTTTGAAAAGCTCTGGATGATGGACGACAAGCTGGGCTGCGCCTATCCCCTGCCCCTGGTCTGGATGGATTACGACAACACCTACAAGCTCTCCACCGAGGCGCGAAAGAACGAGCGCTTTGAGAAATGTCTGTCCCTGCAGTCCTATCTGAACAGCGCCGGCGGGCCCAACGGCGGCGCCGCCAGCATCCTGCACCAGACCTATCAGGAGGCGCACCTGCACGTCGTCAACAACGGCTGGAAATTCATCCAGCAGCTCAATAAGGCCACGGACCTGGATTTCTCCGCGGAGAACAGCTTTGAGCTGGTGCTGACCGACCTGCTGTATCAGGATTACGGCAAGGAGGTCTATGAGGACATCGCGGCGGAGAAATTCCTTTCCAACTGCTCGGAATTCTTCACCGGCATGGAGGCGTTCATGGACTACGCCGACGCCAAGCAGGTGCAGGAGATCATGACGGAGATGGCAAAAAGCGGCGACGCCTTCGCCGCGTCCACCGGCGGCCTGGTGAACAAGATGATCGGCCTGCTGGACGACAAGGCGCTGGGGAAGTTCATCGGCTCCAGCGCCGAGGTGGGCGGCACGGTCTACTCGATTCTCAGCCCAGGCGTCAGCACCATCAACGATCTGAACAAGGAAATGAACAAGTACGTCCTGTACAACACCCACGCGGAAACCTCCCTCAGCTATGCCAAGCTCCTGCAGGCGATGAAAAACAAGATCCCCTCCACCACCGCCGGCGGCGGGGAGAGCGCCTGGGCGCAGAGCGCCCTGGGCAGTCTGTCCAACGAGATGAGCAGCGCCGCCAGAAACGATCCCTCCGCCATGTATGAGAATGCGGGCGGCCAAATGCTGAGCTTCTTTGCCCAGGAGGGCAAGGTGGCCATCGACACCTTCTATAAGGAAGCGCTTGAGGGCTTCCCGGTGCTGGCGGGCGTGGAGCTCGGCCTGAAGCTGGGCGTGCCCATGGCAAATCAGCTCTCCGGCATGGAAAGCATCTCCTACTACGGCGGGATGATGGACTGCGCGGGCATCCTGGCCGAAGCGCTGTATCCCGTGGTGACCGACCGTATGGCCGCATTCCAGGCCAAGGGGGACTATGAGACGATGGCGGAGCTGAAGGAGGCCATCGACCTGTACTTTGCCCTGCAGCTGCTGGCCTGCGACTATGCCATCGGCTACAACAACTCCATCATGTCGGCGCCTCTGGCGATAGACAGCATGACCACGGATGAGGAGGCTTCCTCCGTTCAGCTGCTGGTCTATAAGGTCGAGCTGGAGCAGACGAGAAACTCCATCCGCAGCATCCTCACCACGAGCAGCAATCTCACCGGCTACGTGGTGAGCTGCCCCGTTACCGTCCATGTGACCACCAAGGGCGGCGACAGCGTGGCGCTGCAGTCCACCGGCAGCCAGACCCTCTCCACCACCGTGCCGGAGTGCTTCCAGCTCCTGGGCGAGGCAGCGGAGGCGAAGGCCGGCGTTTTCGACGAGCACACCCAGCAGATGTGGGTCGAGGGCGACGGCAGCGGCGACATGGACGTGGTGCTCTGCCACAGCAACGCCGGCGCCTTCACCGGATACGAGGTCTACCGGGACCTGCCGCTGGAGGAGGGCTGCATCTACAACTTCGAGGACGGCCATGCGATCCTGGACGACGGCACCGTGTTCGATCCCGTTGTACGCCTGTACAATCCCTTCGTGGATACGAAATACGGCGCATATTATTTTGACCCCGTCCTCTGGGCCGTGCACAACGAGCCGCAGATCACCAACGGCACCGATCCCACCCATTTCAGCCCCAATGCCACCTGCACCCGCGGCCAGGTCGTGACCTTCCTGTGGCGGGCGGCGGGCTGCCCGGAGCCGACCATGACCGTCCATCCCTTCGTGGACGTCAAAGAAGGCGCCTTCTACTACAAGGCCCTCCTCTGGGCGGTGGAGAACGGCATCACCAACGGCATAGACGCCACCCACTTCGGCCCGGAGCGGGGCTGCACCCGCGGCCAGGTGGTCACCTTCCTCTGGCGCGCCCGGAACAAGCCCAGTCCCGGCAGCAACGCCAACCCCTTTGCGGACGTCAAGGGCGGCTTCTACTACAATGCCGTCCTGTGGGCGGTGGAGAAGCAGATCACCAACGGCACCGACGCCACCCACTTCAGTCCGGACAAAACCTGCACCAGAGGCCAGATCGTGACCTTCCTGTACCGCGACCGGAAATGAGGCCGGACGCCCTGCAGACTGAATTCCAAACAAAAACAGCAAACAGACCGGCTTCGCCGGTCTGTTTGCTGTTTTTTTTAGCAAAATACGGTTTTGTTCCTTCCGGTCCGCCCCCCGTCAGTCTTCCCGGACAAAGGTCTTGACCCGGGTTGAGAAGGACTCGGTCAGAACGATGGTATCGCCGGAGAGCGTGTAGATGTAGCGCAGCTCCGGGGCGGCGTCCATATAGGGACGGGAAACCGCCGTTTTCTCCGCATTCTCGAATTTCAGGGTGAAGGTATTGTGCACCATGGAATCTCCCTTTTCCGTGAGGACCCAGTGGGTCAGAGTCACATCCTCCGGCGTGACCTTCGATACCTCGATGCGCTCGTTCGTATCGGCGACATAGACGCCGAGCCACTGGGCGTTCACCGGCTGCGGATCGATCTCGGCGTTGTAGAGGAACCGATGCAGGAAGGTCACCATCTGGGCACGGGTGCATTTCTGATTGGGCGAGAAATGGCTTCCGTCGGTGCCCTGGGTGATGGCGTTGGCCAGGGCCCAAAGCACGGGGCCGTAATAGTAGCTGTTCCGGGGCACGTCGAAGAAGTTGCCGCCGCCGTTGCCCACCGGAGGCGAACCCGCAGCCCGATACAGGAAGGTGACGATCTGCGCCCGGGTACAGGGGGCGTTCGGGGCGAAGGCAGTGGCGCTCATTCCGTTGGTAATGCCGTTCTCCACCGCCCAGAGCATGGCCGGATAGTAGTAGGCGCCGGCAGAGACGTCCCGGAACGGGCAATCGGCGCTCTTTGGAGCCGGACAGCCCGCCATACGCCACAGGAAGGTGACGGCCTGGGCCCGGGTGCAGGCTTGATTCGGGGCGAAGGCGTAGTCGCTCACGCCGTTGGTGATCCCTCCATCCAGCGCCCAGGAGACGCTTTGGGCGTAGTAGGCGCCGTCGTCCACATCGAGAAAGCCCGTATCGGAGGGCATCGCATCATCCAGGTAGTACAGCGTCCAGTAATCCCTGCCGCCGACGTTGGATTTGCCCACCACGGCATATTTGCGGAACATGAATTCGTTGCCGTAAATATTGTACATATCGAAGCGGACCAGGAGCAGGCTGCCGTAGCTGTACGCCTGCATGTTTTGGGTGTAGAACCCGCCGCCGACGCCGCCCAGGAACGCATAGTAGCGGCCGTTCTGGTAATAGACATACTCGGATGAGGCCAGATAATTGCGCATGGCGGCGATATCCCGGTCCGTGCAGTGGAAGATGTTTTTGAGGATCCAGTCCGTATCCGCGGAGGAGATCTCGCTGTAGCCCTTCCAGCGGCCCCGGGGGTCGGTGCCGCGCCAGTTCTCGGTAAAGGTGACAGGATAGTCGGCAAAGTACACGCAGCTCGGATGGAGCACCACCGCCTCGAGCAGGTTGCGGTGGAAGTTTTTGTCGGTCACAGCCGCGGCATTGGTGCAGTTGTAGTTTTTGCCGTACCATTCATACACGCTCAGCAGGCGGTCGATGCCCTCCCGGTCGGCGCTCGACAGCTCGACGGCGGACGCGCCTGTGGGCATCAGCCCGAGGAGAAGGCACACGGTCAGCAAAATGGCGAATGCTCTGCGTTTCATCTGACGTCACTCCTTTATCGGATCTGCCCTTCGCCGGTGATCACATATTTATAGGTTGTCAGCTCCCGCAGGCCCATGGGGCCCCTCGCGTGGAGCTTTTGCGTGGAGATGCCCATTTCGCAGCCCAGGCCGAACTCGCCGCCGTCGGTGAACCGGGTGGAGGCGTTGACGTACACCGCGGCGCTGTCCACCTCCCGGCAGAACCGGGCGGCATTGCGGCTCGACGCGGTGACGATGGCCTCGGAATGGTGGGTGGAATGGGCGTTGATGTGGGCAATGGCCTCGCGCACGCCGTCCACGACGCGGACCGCCAGGATATAGTCCAGGAATTCCGTGTCGAAATCCGCAGGCCCGGCGGGGGTGCCGTCGATGATCTTTGCGGCGGCCGCATCCAGCCGCAGCTCCACGGGGGGCTTGCCCGCCGCGGCGCGGTCATCCACCAGCAGCTTCTTCAGCCGGGGCAGGAAGGACGCCGCGATATCCCTCTGGACCAGCAGGACCTCTTCGGCATTACACACCGACGGGCGGCTGGTCTTGGCGTTGTTGATGATCGTCAGGGCCATGTCCTGGTCGGCGCTGCGGTCGACGTAGATGTGGCAGATGCCCATGCCCGTCTGGATGCAGGGGACCTTGGCGTTCTCGGTGCAGGCACGGATCAGACCGCCGCCGCCCCGGGGGATCAGCAGATCCACATAGCCCACGGCAGTCATGAGCTCGGACGCGCTCTGACGGCTGGGATCCTGGACGAGCTGGATCAAATCGGGATGCAGGCCGGCGTCCACAAGGCCGGCGCGCAGGGCGTCGGTAATGGCGTTGGCCGAGGCAAAGGCGTCGCGGCCGCTGCGCAGCACGCACACGTTGCCGCTTTTCAGGCAAAGGGCGGCGGCGTCGGAGGTGACGTTCGGGCGGCTCTCATAGATGATGGCCACCACGCCCAGGGGCACGGCCACCTTCTTCACCCGCAGACCGTTGGGCAGGCGATGGGACGACAGGGTGGCGCCCACGGGGCATTTCAGCGCCGCCACGGCGCGGATGCCATCGGCCATGGCCTCGATGCGCGCTTTGGTCAGAAGCAGCCGGTCGAGCATGACGGGCGAGAGCTTTTCCTTTGCCGCGGCCATGTCGGCCTCGTTGGCCGCCAGGATCCCGGGGGTATGGGCGATCAGCCGGTCGGCCATCTTTTCCAGGGCGGCGTTGATTTTCCGGGCGTCCAGATCCGCCGCGCCGGCGCAGGCGGCCTTGGCCCGGGCAAGGATTTCCATTGTGGTCATGTTTCCTCCTCCTTTTTGGGGGCGCAGAAGCGGGTGCCGAAGTCCATTCCGTCGAGCAGGGCATACAAAAGGGTGGGATTGCTGCCGTTGGCAATGATCATATCGCAGCCGGCGTCCATGCAGATCTTCGCGGCGCCCAGCTTGGTGACCATGCCGCCGGTGCCCAGGCCGGAGCCCTTGCCGCCCGCCAGATCGTAGATCTCCGGCGTCAGCGCCTCCACCCGCTCGATGAGCTCCGCGTTCGGGTCGGTGCGCGGATCGGCGGTGAACAGGCCGTCGATGTCCGACAGCAGGATCAGCAGATCCGCGTTCAGAGAAGTGGCCACGATGGCGGCCAGGGTGTCGTTGTCGCCGATGGCGATCTCGCGGGTGGCGACGGTATCGTTCTCATTGACGATGGGCAGCACATGCCAGGCAAGCAGCCGCTCCATGGTGTTTTTGAAATTCTGGAAATGCTCCGGCTGCTCCACCTCGCCGCCGGTGATCAGGATCTGGGCGACGGTATGGTGGTACTCGGCAAATTCCTTGTCGTAGGTATACATCAGCTCGCACTGGCCCACGGCGGCGGCGGCCTGCTTGCCCTGGATATCCTCGGGGCGGCCGCCCAGGCCCAGCTTGCCCACGCCCATGCCGATGGCGCCGGAGGAGACCAGGATCACCTCATGCCCGGCGTTCTTGAAATCGCTGAGCACCCGGCACAGCCGGGAGATCCGGCGCAGGTTGACGTGGCCCGTGGGATAGGCCAGGGTGGAGGTTCCGACTTTGATGACGATTCGCATAATGTTTCCTCCTTCGGATCAGCCGGGTACGGAGGCCTTGAGCTGATCGAACAGCGCGGTGAAGGCGATGATATCGTCCGTCGCGGCGATCAGCACATACTGCCCCGCAGAAGTGTTCCAGCGGCCCAGGATGCTGCCTTCGCCGAAGGCGGTATCTCCCTTGACGCCGGCAAAGACGGAGCCGCCGTTCAAGCTGGTCACACCGCTGGCGTCCATGTCGGTCTGCTTGCAGAAGCGGATGACACAGGGAATGCCGTCCAGAGTGAAGATATACTGGCCGATCTCCAGCTCGCCGAGGGTGGTGGTCTCGAACAGCTCATTGCGGATCTCATGGCCCTCCGGCATGACGATCCGGGCGCCGCTGGCCCGGTTGAGGGCCTTCAGAGAGCGGTAGGCCTTGATCTCGCCATCCGGGTCGGCGACGGTGGCGGGCAGCTGATCCAGCGCCTGCTTCGTCTCCTCGGGAAGCTCGGCCCGGGGATCGGCGGCCTTCCGGCAGGCCCCCAGGGACAGCACAAGCACAAGGGCAAGAATGAACGCGGTGATTCGTTTCATGGCAAAGGCTCCTTTGTCGCGCGGCCCGCTGCGGGCGGGCCTGTTTTGGAAATTGTACCACATCGGCGGCCGCTTTCGCAAGTATCGGACAAAAATGCTTGGTTTTTTTCCGCGGGTCCGCCGCCGACCGTAAATATTGTCCCCCGAAAGCGCCGGAAATGTCTGATTGTACAAAGCGGGCCCCGCTTTTTTTGGCAAAGGGGAGATTTTTCCCGGGGATCGGGGAAACATTTTGCAATCAAATCCACATCGGATTATAATTGTATCAGTATGCGGGTCTTCGCCCACACCCATCGGACATCCGTGAAAGGAGATACGAATATGAGAAAACCCATGAAGCGCATCCTGGCCATCGCCCTGGCGGCTATCCTGCTGCTCGGCGCCCTGCCCGCGGCTCCGGCTGCTGCGGCGGAGGGCGAAGTGGTGCTGGCCGATCAAAAAGGCGCCGCTCCCATCTATATCGACCGCGACGGCGACGACTACGACGGTCTGTCGCTGATCGCCATGGCCGCCGCCGAGGACTTCGGCGCCATCACCGGCCAGAGCGCCAAGGTCTGCGCCGTCGCCACCGCCGCCGAGGCCCGGAACCAGGTGCTTGAGCCCGGTATCAAGGACAACGTGGTGAGCAAAATCGGCTCGGAGAGCGTGGTCATCATCGCCGGCACCCTGAACGACAAGCTGATTCAGGATCTGAACCTCGACTGGGACATCACCCCCAGCGGCGAGAGCTTCAAGGCCCCCGATTTCGAGCGCTATCAGATCAAGGTCGTGCGCTCCGGCAGCCAGACCCGCGTGGTCGTGGCCGGTGCGGACAAGCGCGGCGCCTTCTACGGCCTGTTCCACATCACCCAGGACCTGGGCGGCGTCAGCCCCTGGATCTGGTGGGCCGATGCGGTGCCCGCCCACCGCGACAGCCTGGCCTTCTCCCCGGCGGAGCTGGAGACCGTCTCCCGCCGCCCCTCGGTCAACTACCGCGGCTTCTTCTTCAACGACGAGAACCCCAACCTGGACGGCTTCGCCGACAGCCACTACGGCGGCCTCAACTACTTATTCTATAACGAGGTCTTCGAGCTGATGATCCGCCTGAAGGGCAACTATCTCTGGCCCGCCATGTGGTCCAACAGCTTCAACTCCGACGGCGTGGAAGGCATGTGCAATAACAACGCCGCCTATTCCTCCCTGGCCTCCGGCAACCAGTTTGCCAAGCTGGAGGCGGAGAACCACTATCTGCTGGGCGGCGCCATGTACGTCGATCAGCCGGGCAATTCCGGGGCCTCCGTCAGCGCCCCCAACACCAACACCACCAACTACACCCAGGCCGAATCCCAGGCCCTGGGCCAGGGCAGCCTGCACTCCATCGGCCCCGGCCAGTACCCCATGACCCTGGCCAACGCCGTGCTGGCTGCCCGCTACGGCGTGCTGGTGGGCGCGTCCCACCATGAGCCCATGGCGCGCGCCGGTGTGGAGTGGCAGAACCTCCAGGGCAGCCGGACCTACAACCAGCCCACGGTGAACAACACCGCCCTGAACGCCTGGAACTATCTGACCAACCCCACCAACATCTCCAACTTCTGGTGCGACGGCATCAAGAGAAACGGCAGTTTCGACAACCTGCTCACCATTGGCATGCGCGGCGAGAACGACACCGCCCTGACCGATGCCAACGGCCGCGAGCTGTCCACCAAGCAGAACGCGGAGCTCCTCAAGGACGTCATCCGCGAGCAGGACCGCATCCTGCATCAGTACGGCCTGGAGGATACGCCCCAGCTCATCGCCCTGTATAAGGAGGTCGAAAACTGCTGGTACGGCGGCGACCGCAGCAACCCGAACAACGCGGACAAATCCGCCGCCCTGGTCTTCGACGATGAGATCACGAGCCTGCTGGGCGCGGACACCAACCGCATCGTCATGTTCTGCGAGGACAACAACGGCTACCTGCGCACCCTGGGCGAGTACGGCGAGAAGGACCGCTTCAACTACGGCCTGTACTACCACTTCGACTTCGTCGGCAGCCCCCACACCTCCATGTGGACCAACACCATGCCGCTGCAGCGCTCCTGGGACAACCTCACCACCGCCTATGAATACGGCGTGGATGACGCCTGGATGATCAACGTGGGCGACCTCAAGCCCATGGAGCTGCCCCTGAGCTATGTGATGGATATGGCCTACGACTTCGACACCTACGGCACCGCCGCCGCCGAAGACACCGCCGACACCGTCACCTGGGAGGAGTATACGCTGGCCTGGGTCAAACAGCAGTTTGCCGGCGGCAAGGGCCTGACGGAGGAGGACTTCCAGGGCATCGCCGACATCCTCACAGACTACACCCACCTCAACGGCAACCGCAAGCCCGAGCAGCAGGCGAACAACACCTACTCCCTCACCGCCTACAACGAGGCCCAGGAAACCCTGGCCTTCGCCCAGCGGCTGGAGCAGAACGCCAACAAGTACCTGGAGAAATTCAAGGGCACCGACCTGTACGACGCCTACTATCAGCTCATCTACTATACCGGCGTGGAATCCGCCACGGTCAACCAGGTGCTGATCTACTGGGGCCTGAACCGGTATTACGCCAATGCCAACAGCGCCCTGACCAACGTCTACGCAGATAAAGTCGACGCCATGCTGGCCAATGACCGCGGCTACACCGCGGAGTACAACAATCTGGGTCCCGTCCTCAACGGGAAAAACAAGTGGTACCGCATGATGCTGGCCTCCCCCTTCAACGGCGAGACCGTGTGCGGCATCACCGCCCTGGGCCACCTGAACTACTCCGGCTGGAACCGCGACAGCGCCCAGCCCTTCTCCCCCACCCGCATCACCCTGCCCGAGAACGGGCAAATGCGCGTGGACGTGCCCGGCAGCTCCCAGCCCGCCAGCTCCGGCACCCTCACCATGCCGAACTTCGACAGCACCCTGCGCCAGACCTACGCGCTGACCATGTCCAACACCGGCACGAGCGCCCTGGACTATGAGATCACCGACCTGCCCGACTGGGCCGTTCTGGACGCCCCGGCCTCCGGCAAGGTCTACACTGGCAAGACCATCGGCGTCAGCGTCGACTGGTCCAAGCTCACCGCCGACGCCAACGCGGCCATCAAGATCGCCTCCGGCAGCCAGAGCTTCACCGTGAATCTCCGGGCGAAGGTCGTGGACGTGAGCGCCGAAGCCCCCGACGGTACCGCATTCATCTCCAACGACGTCTTCTCCTTCATTGCCACCAACTACACCGACGCCGGCATCGGCAAGTCCAAGGCCCCCGACGGCAAGACCGTGGGCTGGGTCTCCATGCCCGGCTACGGCAAGACGAACGGCACCATGAAGCCCTTCCCCGTCTACACCGACGACTGCGCCGCGGGCGAGGGCCCCTGGCTGGACTACAAGGTCTGGGTCCCCGCGGGACTGAGCGGAAACTATCAGCTCAATATCTTCTTCGGCCAGGCCAACGACCTGTCCTTCTTCGAGGGCCGGGAGCTGAACTTCGCCACCCAGGTCAACGGCGGCAGCATCACCACCCGCAACGCCCTGCAGAACAATTACATCGCCGGCAACAACTCCAACGGTCCCTGGAGCAACAACATCAAGGAATGCGGCCATGTGATGAACTACGGCAACGTCGCCCTCCAGGAGGGCCTCAACACCCTGCGCATCTACGCCATGGACCAGAACATCATGTTCCAGAAGATCGTTCTGTCCCGCGCCTCCGGCTTCCAGAGCTCCTACACCGGGGCGCCCCAGAGCTGGCGCAAGGGCGATCCCATTGAGCCCCAGGCCATGGTCCACGACGTGTATAACGACCACGAGCATGAATACGAGACCGTGGTAACTCCGCCCACCTGCACCGAGGGCGGCAACACCGCCGGCGTGTGCAAGATCTGCGGCCAGTCCGGCATCATCTCCACCACCAAGGCCCTGGGCCATGACTGGAACGAGGGCGAGATCCTTGTCGAGGCCACCGAGACGTCCCCCGGCCTCAAGAAGGTCACCTGCCAGCGCTGCGGCGTGGAGAAGAACGTGCGCATCCCGCGCATCGGCGCCACCGTGCCCGACGACATCGACTTCACCGACGCGGCTTCCGCCGACGCCTATGAGATCATCGGCAAAACAAGCGCCCAGCAGTCCGACTCCGGTCTGGCGCTGGTCACCACAAGAAACGCGGTGGAAACCTGCAACGGCCAGAACTCCGGATCGCAGGCCACCACCCCGGAGGATCTGGTCAAGATCCCCGTGGAGGGCGACTGGATCGCCACCCTGAGCGTGGACTTCAACACCAACGGCGCCTCCAACGGCTACTATCAGTTCTTCGGCTTCTACGCCGCGGCGGGCGACGACTACCAGAACATGGCGGGCATCCGCGGCGGCGACGGCGCCATGCAGAACTTCCTGCGCGTCGGCGGCGAGATCACCGCCGATACCGACGGCGTGAAGTCCTCCCCGGGCTTTGCCTCCAACGGCGCCTACGTCCTGCGTCTGGAAAAGGAAGGCTCGACCTACATCTGCTATCGCGGCGGCAGCGATGACGAATTCACCGAGATGTTCCGCTATGAGGACACCGGCATCGAGGCGGATTCCATCATCATCGACGCCTACACCGGCATGACCACCGGCTACAAGTTCACCCTCAAGTCCCTGACCTTTGAGGACGGCGGCACCCCCGCCGGCCCGACGGTCAATAAGGCGGCGCTGAACGCCGCCATCAACAAGGCGGAGAAGCTCGCGCGCTCCCGCTACACCGACGAGACCCTGGCCGCTGTGGACGAGGCGCTTGCCGCCGCCAAGGCTGCAAAGAATTCCATCGACCAGGCCGAGATCGACACCGCGGCGGCCGCCCTGGAGGCTGCCATCGCCGCGCTGGAGGAAAAGCCCAACGTGCCAGTGGATCCCGACGAGCTCACCAACTACGCCCTGGCCTCCAACGGCGGCAAGGCCGCCGGCTCGTCCGGCGTGGAGGGCAACATCAGCAACGTCATCGACGGCAATCCGAATAAAAACAGCCGCGTCCGCTGGGCCTCCGGCGATCTGCCCGCCACCCTGACCATCGAGCTCAGCGAGGTGCGCTCAGTGCGCATTGTGGACGTCATCAGCCAGGTGCCCGACAGCGTGGAGAGCGGCACCACCGAGCAGGGCGTGACCACCACCCTGGGCCTCAAGGGCATCGAGGTCTCCGCCTCCGCCGACGGCGCGAGCTGGGAGGTCGTCGCCCAGGGCGATCCCAACAATGATCTGGCCTGGCAGCGCTTCATCCTGCCCGCCCCCGTGGACGCCAAATACATCAAGATCGACATCGAACGCGAAGACACCGCCGACGGCTGGGCCCGCGTGCTTGAGGTCCAGGTCCTGGGCACCCCCGTGCAGGAGCAGCCTCCCGAAATCTTCACCTCCGCCCTGCGGGAGGCCATCCTTGCCGCCGAAGCGGTGGACAAGGATCTGTACACCGATGAGAGCGTCGCCGCCATGGACGAGGCGCTGGCGAAGGCCAAAGCCGTCCTGGCCGATCCCAAGGATCAGGATGAGGTCACTGCCGCAGCCAAAGCCCTGAACGACGCCATTGCC
>CADBKB010000028.1 GCA_902795095.1 Oscillospiraceae bacterium | reverse complement strand
ACGGGCTTCTCCTTCAGGCCGGCAATGGCAGCCTTCAGAGCATCGGCGGCAGCGTCGATGGCAGCCTGGTCGGCGTCAGCGGGCACGGCCTTGGCGGCAGCCAGGGCTTCCTCGAGGGCAGCCACGGAGTCATCGGTGTACTTGTCCTTCTCAACCTTCTCGGCGTCGGCAATGGCCTTGTCCAGGGCCTCTCTGTTGACCTCGGGCTCCTTCTCCTTCAGGCCGGCAATGGCGGCCTTCAGAGCATCGGCGGCAGCGTCCACGGCGGCCTGGTCGGCGTCCTCGGGAACGGCCTTGGCGGCAGCCAGAGCCTCGTCCAGAGCAGCCACGGACTCGTCGGTGTACTTGTCCTTCTCCACCTTCTCGGCGTCGGCAATGGCCTCGTCCAGAGCGGCTCTGTCGACGGGCACGGCCACGGGCACCAGCGCGCTAATGGCGTCGGTGACAGCCTTGGCAGCCTCGTTGACGTCAGCCTGCGTGGCGTTTTCGTCGGCCTGCACAGCCTTGGCGGCGGTGACAGCCTCCTCGAGGGCGGCAACGGACGCTTCGGTGTAGGCGGTCTTGTCGATGGCTTCGGCATCCTCGATGGCCTTGTCGAGCTTGGCCTTGTTGACGATCACAGCGCCGGGCTCGTCGAAGGTCAGGGACTTCAGGGTGAACTTGTAGCCGGTGGTCATACCGGTGTAGGCGTCGATGACGATCTTCTCCGCCTCGATGCCGGTGGCCTCATGGGTGAACATCTCGGTGAAGGTCTCGCCGTCGGAGCTGCGGGAGCAGACGTAGGTGTCGCCGTTCTTCTCCAGACGGAACCAGTAGGTGGCGCCGTTGTTGGAAAGGCCGGGCGAGGAGGACTTGGTCTCCTCGGTGATGGCGCCATCCTTGCGGATGAAGTCCTGCAGGGCGCCGTCGCCGCCGCGGATACCGGCCATGTTGTTGTAGTCCGTCGCGCCGTAGAAGCCGAAGAACTGATAGTAGCCGTTGGCCGCGCCGTTGGTATCGAAGACGAACTCGAGGGTGGCGGTCCAGTCGCCGTCCACGGGTACCTCTATGACGTCGTGCGGCGTCTCCTCGATGCTGCGCTTGGCGGGCTCCACGCCGCCCTGGCTGGTGACCAGGCTCAGGCCGACGCCCTCGACGATGTCGCCGGTCTCCTTGCCGATGACCTCGAACTTCTCGGCGTCGGCGGGGATGGTGAAGTCGATGTCGGGCGGCAGGGTCGCGCCGGTGGGACGGATGCGCTGGGTCTTGGTCTCGCCGCAGCGCTGGCAGGTGAAGGTGCGCACGCCGGGCTCGGTCTCCGTGGGCTCCTTGGTGACCACGCCCTCGTCCCAGTCATGGCCCAGGGCGGGCAGGACCTGGCGGACGATGGTGCGGTCGCAGATCGTGCAGGCGTCGGCGACGTAGCCGTCCTCGGTGCAGGTGGGCTCCTTGCGCACTTCCTCGAACACGTGCTCGTGGTCGGAGATGGCGTCGAGGACAGCGTAGTAGGCGGGCTTGGGCTGATAGTTGCGGTCGAACAGCAGCGGGTTGCGGCTGGAGCGCCAGCTCACGCCGTCGTTGTTGCCCCAGAAGACGACCGCTTCGATCTGATCCTTGTAGTCGGTGTAGATTTCGAAGAGCTGCTGATAGTAATCGGCCAGCTGCTGTGCGTCGTTGTTGTTCTGGACGTCAAGCTCGGTGACCATGATCTTGCAGCCGATGGAAGCGAACTTCGCCATAGCGTTGCGGTAACGCTCGATGGTGGGGTTGCTGGGCAGCTCCAGATGCGACTGCATGCCGACGCAGTCCAGCCAGCCCTTTTCGTACAGGTTCTTGCAAAGCTCGTACATGGCCTCGAGCTTGCCGTCGTTATACTCGTTGTAATCGTTGTAGGCGAGCATGCAGCCCTCGGGCTTGTACTTGTGCGCATATTCAAATGCCTTGTAGATGTAGGTCTCGTCGCCGTAGACGCGGATCCAGCCGGACTGGTTGGCGCCGCGCATGCCGGACGGGTTGGAGTCGGTGAAGGCCTCGTTGCACACGTCGAAGGAGTAGAACTCCAGGTCGGGGTACTCGGTGGCCAGCAGCTCGAAGTAGTTCTTGATGTAGCTCTCGAGACGCTGGTCCATGATCTCCTGGGAGACGGTGGCGCCGTTGTTCTCGAAGTTCTCGTTGAAGAGCCAACCCGGGGTCTGGCTGTACCATGCGAACACATGGCCGCGCATGGGGATGTGGTTCTCGCTGCAGAAGTCGAGGATGGCGCGGGTGTTGTCGGTCAGGCGGACCTTGACGGTGACGTTGTCGCCGGCGGCCTGGGAGGCGGCCTGGTCCAGGACCTCGGACGGCTTCATCTCGTTCTCGCAGGTGACGGAGTTGAAGTGCTTGAGGGTGAAGGCCTGGCCCTCGGGCTTGCGGGCCTCGCTGGCGCTCAGGCAGGTGCCGATCTTGAAGTAATCCTTGAAGTAGTCCTTCAGGCCCTTGTCGGGATCCTCGGGCTTCTTCTCCAGCGCGTCGATGGCGTCGTTCAGAGCCCGGGCGGCGTCGTCGATGACGGCCTGCAGGCGGGACTCGGCCAGGGCGGTGCGGGCCTCAGCCAGCGCAGCGTCCATGGCTGCCAGGGACTCGTCGGTGAACAGGTCTCTGTTCACAGCCTCGGCGCGGGCGATGGCGGCCTCCAGCGCAGTGGTGTCGGCCTTGTCCTCCTTCACGAGGGCGGCAATGGCGTCGCGCACAGCCTGGGTGGCGTCGTCGATCTCGTCCTGGGTGGCGTCAGCCTTGTCGCGGATCAGCACGGCGTTGGCCACGGCGGTCTCCAGAGCGGCGACGGAAGCCTCGGTGTACTCGGACTTGTCGATGGCGTTGGCGTCGGCGATGGCCTTCTTCAGCGCGGTCTTGCTGGGACCGGACTGGGTGCCGTCGCCGAAGACGAGGGACTTCAGCGTGATGTTCCACACGGCCTGGCTGCCCCAGGTGGAGCTGGAGGTCTTGTAGGCGTCGAGCACGATGTAGTCGGCCTCAACGTCGGTGTCCTCCATGATGAACAGCTCGTTGAATTCGGCGCCGTCGGTGGAGATGGAGGCGGTGTAGGTGGTGCCTTCCTTCTGCAGGCGCAGCCAGTACAGGCCGGCGTCTGTGAAGCCGTTGGCGGGCTGGACGGGATCCATGATCTCGTTGTCCTGCCGCAGGAAGTCCTGGCACTGGGTGCCGGTGCCGCGGATACCGGCCATGTTCTTGTAGTCCTCGCCGGCCATGGCCATGAAGGCATAGTAGGCGGAGGCGTTGGCCGCGTCGTTGGGATCGTACGCCAGGTTGACCGTGGCGGTCCAATCGCCGGTGACGGGTACGCGGATCAGATCCTTCGGCGTGGAGTCGGCAGCGCTGCCGCCGCAGCCGGCGGTGACGGGCTCGAAGGCGTCCGCCGTCGGGGTGAGGGTGACGCCGGTGCCCTCGGCAAGGGCGTAGGTATCCTGGCCCATGACGGTGTACTTGGGCTCGTCGGCGGGGTTGGTGAAGTCGATATCCTCGCCGCCGCCCACGATCTCCGTGTACTCATACAGGGTGATCTTCGAGCAGTCGTCATTGTTCATGAAGGCGAAGGGATCCGCCTCCGTGCGCTGGGCTCTGGCCGGGGAGTCGAAGCTGGTCTCATTGCCGTAGACGTAGAAGGGATAGTCCGTGCCGTAGGCTCTCTCGGAGTTGGCATACAGGCTGTAGGTGGCGTCCATGCCGTCATAGGCCTTGAAGGACCAGGTGTTGTAGCGGACGTTGCTGTACAGCGCCTCGGACAGGAGCTGGGCGCCCTGGCCGGAGGAGCCGGAGCCGCGGCGCAGGAAATTGCCTGCGGCATCCTTGAGGAAGTACTGCGCCTGGCCGTCATAGGCGGCGGGGGCGTCGGCTTCCTGGACGGTCCACAGCATATCGTCGGAGACCATGCTGTTGATCTTGCCGTCGACCACAACCACGGGCTTGGAGGCCAGGGTGGTGGTGGCGCCGCCCGCGTAGGTGCGCAGGGCCGGGCCTTCCTGACGGTTGGTCAGGGCATATTTGCCGTCGGCGACGATGACATAGGTCTTGCCGGGCACGATGTCGCTGGCGAGGGCGTAGGCAGCACCGACCATCGGGGCGATGGCGGCGTCCTCGGCGTAGTTGACCTCGTAGATCTGCTCAATGAGGTCGTCGCCGGTGACGCGGATATACACGGTGCCGGGGATGGAGGCGGGGGTGCGGGTCTCGTTGGGCACGAACTCGCCCGCTTCATTCTTACTCAGGTACTCGATGTTGGCGCCTTCCGCAGCGGTGGCGGTCACGACGAGGCCGGCGTTGTCGGGGTTGGTACCCACGGGCACAGCCACGTTGATGCCGTAGTTCTGCGGGTCAAACTTCTTGTACTTGGTCTCACCGACGCTGATCGACTCCAGGCCGGGCTCGGCCTTGACGCAGACGGTGAATTCCTCGGAGGCGGACACGCCGCTGGGGCCGGTGACGGTGGCGGTAAGGGTGGCCACGCCGATGCCCTTCATGACCAGCTGGCCGTCCTCAACCGCAACAACCTCGGGACGGTTGGTGGCGAAATCGACCTTGTAGGTGTCGGGCAGGGTGAACTTCTCGCCGATGTGCGGCAGCTCGTCGGCGGTCTTGCCGGCCTCGAGGCGCGGCAGATCGGCGGCGGTGTCGGGATTGGCGAAGCCGTTGCCGGCCTCGGTGGCGGCGGCTGCGTCCACGCCGATGTCCACGCCGGGCACGTTCTTGACGACGCGCACGCCGTAGAGCTTCTCATTGGTCATGGCCACGGCGATGCCGGGATCGATGATGTTCTCTGCGGGATCCTTGCTCAGATCGAAGATCACGCGCTCGGAGATGCCCTTGGCGGCGTCGCCGGCCTGGGTGGGCTTCACGGTGACGACCGCAGGATCCTCACGGATCGCGCCGTTCTCGATCTTGAATTCCTCGGAGAGGTCGGTGGCTTCGTTGAAGTCACTGCTCATGGCGACCCAGATCTTCCAGGTGCCGGGGGTCAGCTCGTAGCAGTCCTTCTCCTCGTTGAAGAAGGCCAGATCCGTGACCTTCACGGGGATGGTGACGTCCACGGTGGCGTTGGCGCCGACTTCGACCTTGTCGAAGCCCACGAGGCGCTTGAGCGGGATGTTGTTCTCGCCGGCGCCGGGGGAGACGGCATAGACCTCGGCAACCTGCTTGCCGGGCACGTCGGAGTTGTTCTTGATCTGGAAGGAGACGTTGATGGTGCTGTCTCCGGTGATGGGAGCGCTGGCGGTGCCGACCACGAGGCCGTTCTTGGCAGACGCGCCCAGCATGGAGCCGTTGGCGGCATAGGCGAAGTCGGAATAGCTCAGGCCATAGCCGAAGGGATAGATGGTGTCTTCGACATTGTACATGTAGGTACGGCCGCCCTCACCGTTGGAGGGGAACAGGCTGTAGTCGAAGAAGCCCGGGGTATCGTTGATCATGTCCTTCAGCCAGGTGGCGTTCATGCGGCCGGAGGGATTGTTCTTGCCGGTGATGGCTTCGCCGAAGCCGGTGCCCTTGCGGAAGCCGTTGAAGCCGGACCACAGGATGGCGTCGGCATTGTCCACAATGTCGTCAACCATCTGGACGGGGCCGTAGGTCTCCATGACAAGCACGAGCTTCTTGGGGTTCTTTTCCTTGACCGCCTTGATCAGGTCGATCTGAGCCTGGGCCAGGTTCAGGTCGGTGCGGTCGCCGTCCTCACGGGAGTCGCCGTTGCCCTGGCCGACCACCACGATGGCGAGGTCGAGATCCTCGGCCACCTGGCTGACGTCGATCTGGCTGGACTGCAGGCCGGTGAAGGAGTTGCGGTTCACGCTGCTGGAGAAGCCATAGTAGTAGTTGACATTGGCGTTGTCGACGGTGGCCTGGGGATAGTAGGAGCTATCGGCAAAGGCGGTCTTGATGGCCTGCTCGATGGTGACCACGTTGGCCTCGTTGCACAGGGTGGAGGAATAGCCGCCGCGGAAGTTGGACTGTCCGACGGGGCCGACGATGGCGACGTCGTAGCCGTCGGCAGCGGCGTCGATCTCAGAGGCCTTGATGGGCAGGGTGTCGTTCTCGTTCTTCAGCAGAACGATGGTGGCGCGGGACAGGTCGTCGGCCAGGTCGATACGCTCCTGGGTCTGACCGGCGACGCCGTTGACGTACGCGCCGTCGTTGCCGGCGTCGAGGCGGGCCTTGCCCTCGTCGGCATAGAAGTTATTCTCGTCGAATTCGCCCAGCTTCATGCGCTGGGTCATCAGACGGGCCACGCTGACCTCCGCCTGCTGCCTGGTGAAGTAGCCCTTGTCGGTGACGACGGGGCTGCCGTCGGCTTCGGCCTTGAGCTGCTCATAGTTCGAGGCATAGGAGCCCAGGCTGTCAGTCTCGCCGGCGTTGCACTGCAGGTCCAGGCCGTTGGCCAGCGCGTTGGCAAAGCCCTCGCCCAGGGTGTAGTTGGCATTGGTGTGGGGGTTGTTCTTATGGACGCTGCGGTTGTAGGAAACGGCGACGGAGTCGCAGTCGGAGACGATGTAGCCGTTGAAGCCATAAGACTGACGCAGCAGGGTGTCCATATAGTAGGAGCTGAAGGAGATGGGGATGCCGGACACGGAGCTGTAGGCCATCATGACCGAGCTGACGTCGGCTTTCTTCGTCACGATGCGGGAGGCGCGGGTGTAGTATTCGCGCATCTCACGGACGGTGACGTTGTCGGCGCCGGAGGTGTAGCGGTTCTTCTCGGAGTTGTTGGCCGCATAGTGCTTGATGGTGGTGCCGGCCTGCTTCACACCCTCGCCGTTGGCGTTCTTGCGGATGAACTCGCCGTCCATGGTCTTGCCTTCAACGCCGTTGACGAAGGAGGAGGCCAGAAGACCGGTGATGAAGGGATCTTCGCCGTAGCCCTCGTCGTTGCGGCCCCAGCGGGGGTCACGGGCCAGGTTGATGGTCGGGGAGAACATGGTGAGGTTGTAGCGGTTGCCCTTGACGCGCTCACGGATCTCTGCGCCGATCTGGACGGCCTCCTGATAGTAAATATCGGGATCCCAGGACGCGCCCATGGAATAGCTGGACGGGAACGAGGAGCCGTCGGTCTGGATGCCGAACCAGCCCTCCTGGTTGTAGCCGTGCAGCGCTTCGTTCCACCACATGTAAGTGGCGACGCCGAGGCGAGCGATGGCCGGGGAGTTATAACCGGCGGTCTGTGAGATCATCTCCTCCTCCGTCATGCGCGAGACCAGATCGAGGCCGCGCTCGGCGTAGGAGTAGCTCTCGTCCTTGTAGATGGGCGTTGCCGCGGAGATCTTGACCGGAGCAACCGTCGAGGGGGCTTTCGCGCCCGTCTCGGCGAATGCAGGCAGGCAAAGGCTCAGAAGCAGACAAAGCGCCGTGCACAAGGTGATGATTCTTTTCATTTTGTTTCTCCTTTCTGTGCAAAACTTGATGCGGCGGGGGCGGATGCGGCGGGGCGGCCCGGATCGTCCGTCTCCTTCAGCAGCGGATTTTCCGGGAATTTGCCGCGCCGTGAAGCGTCAGCGCCGCAAAATGACACTGTCAATATTGTACACCCTGCTCACAATTTTTTCAATCCCTTTTGTGGAGTATCGACGAAGAAAGCCTTCTTTTTCTGGATTTTTATGGAATCTACACAAAAAATCCCCCCTGGCTTTTGTCAGGGGGGATTCAAAGTGCGGGGCGATGGACGTCTCAGCTGTTCATCAGGTTGGAGGCGATGGAGCCCAGGACGGTGAGCGCGCCCAGGACGGTGGCGATGATGCACCAGGTCTTGGCGCTGGACAGCTTCTTCTGCTGCTCCTCCACGGTGACGCTGTTGTTGATGCCCAGGACCTTGACCAGGGCGACGATGCCGGGAATGGTGCACAGAAGGATCGAGATGATGGCCCAGGCCAGAAGGCCGCCGGTGGAAACGGGCGTGACCTGCTGGGCCGCACCGTAGTTCGGCTGCTGGGTATAGACCGGCTGCTGGGCATAGACCGGCTGCTGGGGCGCCTCCGGCGCCTGGGGCGGGGTGTAGGTGGGCTGAGGCGCGTCAAAGGTGAGCTCGGGCACGGGAGCCTGGGGCTGCGCGGGGATCGCCGGCTCGGCGGGGATCTCCGGGATCGCGGCGGCCGCGGCTGCGGCTGCTGCGACGGGGGCTGTCGCCTGGGGCAAGGGTGCGCCGCAGCTTGTGCAGAACTTGCTGTCGTCGGAATTGACGGCGCCGCAATGGGTACATACTGCCATAATACTTCCTCCTCTGGAATAGTCTTACTGTCACCCGGCCGGGGCCAGGAATGAGCACGCGGGAAGATTGCGGACGATCCCCCAGATCAGCAGCGCCAGGGCCAGCGCAACGGAAGCGCCCCTGGAGATGTAGATCGGCCGGAGCTTCAGCCGGGGGAACACGAGGCGCGCATATTCATGCACTGCCACATACAGCATGGGAATGCCCAGCAGATACAGGGCGGGATTGCAGCGGAAGCTCTCGGCAAAACGGCCGTGCAGGGCGCTGTAGACCGCCCGCCCCGAGCCGCAGCCGGGACAGTAGAGCCCCGTCAGCTCGTAGACAGGACACTTCATGCCGACGCCGCCCAGGCGCATGTACACCAGCACCAGCGCCGCCCCCGCCGGCAAAGCGAGGCCGAGGAGCAGGCGTTTCCAACGGGGCAGTGTCATAGCGCATCCATCCATCCGCGGGGCGCTCTGGGGCCCCGTTTTTTGCCTCTGTTTTCACAGAAGCACCGGTAATCCTTCATGATTTGATATTATCACCTGTTTTTCGTCCTGTCAATCCCGGATTTGACCCATGCTGAAAAGGGATCGCCGGGGCCGCCTTCCCGGCAGCCCCGGCGGGTATTCAGATCTCGTCGCCGCCGGTATCCGGAGGGCTCTGCGCCCCATCGGGCGGCTGCTGGCCGCCGCCAAAGCCGTCGGGTGGCTGCTGGCCGCCGCCAAAGCCGCCGGGGGGCTGCTGGCCGCCGCCGAAGCCGCCGCCGGGCCGCCGGGGCATGTTCTCCGGGTCGAAGCCCTCTCCCTCCGGCATCTGGGGCATGTTCTCCGGGTCGAAGCCCTCTCCCGTCGGCATCTGGGGCATGTTCTCCGGGTCGAAGCCCTCTCCGGGACGTCCGCCGAAGCCGCCGGCGGCGCCGGTCTCGGTGCCGGCGGTGGCGGTGGCGGCCTGCGTGCCGTTGATGCACAAGGTGAAGCTCTCACCGTCGGCGATGGCCGGGTCGGAATAGAACACATAGTCCGCCGCCCGGGGGGCCGTGGTCTCGGCCAGAACGGTGCCGTCCGCAGCCAGGATCTGCACCGTGTCCCCGGCGCTGATGCTCACGCCGCTGCCCGAGGCCGTCGCCAGGGGTTCCACGCCGCCCATGGCCGTGGGGCCCACGGCGCCTTCGCCGTTCGCCTCGCCCATGGGGCCGAAGCCGCCTCGGCCTCCGAAACCGCCTCTGCCGCCGAAGCCGCCCATGCCGGACGCACCGAAGGTCACATAGCACTGCGCCGCGGTGGTGGGCAGCTCCGCCATGCCGGCGGCGCCGATGGCCAGCACCGTGCCCCCGGTGAGCTCCAGACCGGCGCCGCTGTCCAGGGGGGAGTTGTCCGCCCGGGACGAGGAGAACACCGTGACCTCTCCGCCGGAGATGGTCAGCGTGCCGTTGGAATCCAGTCCGTCGCCGGTGGCGGCGTCCACGCGCAGGGTGCCGCCGGAGATGCGCAGCGCCGGCGTGCCGGAGTCGGAGCTCGTATTGATGCCGTCGTCCTCCGACTGAATGCGCACATCGCCGGACAGGATGCTGACCTCCGCGCCCTCGATGCCCTCTTCGCTCCGGGTGATGCGCAGCACGGGGCCGTCCGTTTCCCCGGCGCCGATACTCACGCTGCCGTCGCAGCCGATGCCGTCGCCGCCGGCGCTGAGGGTGACGTCGCCGGAGAGCAGGCGGAGGGCCGTGTCGGCCTTGAGGCTGTCGTTGACGGCGGTGACGGAAAGCGTCAGCTCAGAGATCGTGAGGCTCGCCTCGCCGAATTCCTCCGAGGATGCGCCGGATTTGACGCCGTTTTTGCCGTTTGCGGTGATTTCCAGCGTGCCCGTGCCGCAAAGGGTCAGCCGGGCGCCGTCCTTGGCCTTGATCACGGCATTTTCAGCGGAGGTGTTGGCGGGATCGGTCTCGTCGTTGTTGCTTTCGGTGTCCGCCAGGGTGTTGACGGAGCCCTCCGCGGCCCGGATCGTGACCTCCGAGCCTTTATTGCAGCAGATGGCCGCGGTGCCGTCCGCGGTGAGATGCAGGCCGTCAAGCACCAGGGTCACCCCCTCGGTCTGCTTCCTGACGGTGACCGAGCCGTTGGCGCAGGTGCCGCTGAGGGTGTAGATCCCCGGAGCCCGGACGGTCACCGCCGTGCCGCTGATCTCCACCGCGTCGCCCCCGGCGTCGGTCTGCACGGCGCCGTCGGAAAAGACGACGCTTGCCGCGCCCTCGGCCGCCACGACCGTTTGGGCGGGATCTTCCGCCGGGCTGCCCTCGGCCGCGGCCTGCGGCGTTCGCCCGGCATGCACCCGGGCGGCGATCAGCGCCCCCGCGGCCAGAATACCTGCGGCGCAGAGGATCAGCGCCGGAATGCGAAATCGCTTCAGAAACTGCTTCATATGGCATCCTCCTGTTCTGGTGGTCATTATAGGAGAGAATTCTTAAAAAAAATTGAAAGCGAAGTATTTTTTTTAAGAACTATTTCAGTTTGACCTGCTACATATTATAATAGAACCGAAAGGGGGCCTTTCCATGCAGATTCTGATCGTAGAGGACGAGCTGGCTTTGTCCAACGCCATAAAACGGCTGCTGGAACAGCGGGGTTACTTCGTCGACGCGGTGTACGACGGCCGGAGCGCGGTGGATTACGCCAAAGCCATGAGCTACAGCCTGATCATTCTCGACGTGATGCTGCCGAAGCTCGACGGCTTTGAGGTCGTGCGCGAGCTGCGCGCCGACGGGATCGGCACGCCCATCCTCATGCTCACCGCCCGCGGCGCCACCCCCGACAAGGTCCAGGGCCTCAACTACGGCGCCGACGACTATATGACCAAGCCCTTCGATACCAACGAGCTGCTGGCCCGGGTGGGCGCTCTGACCCGCCGCACCGGCGACGTGGTGGTGGACAAGGTGAGCTTTGCGGATCTGACCCTGGAGCTGGGCTCCGCCAAGCTGCTGTGCGGGGGCGATTCCGTCCAGCTCAGCCGGAAGGAATTCGCGGTGCTCAAAACCTTCCTCTTTAACCCCACCATGACCATCAGCACCGACACCCTGATCGCCAACGCCTGGGGCATCGAGTCCGAGGCCACGGACAATAACGTGGAGGTATATATCTCCTTCATCCGCAAAAAGCTGAAGTACCTCGGCTCAAGCGTCGCCATCCGCAAGCTGCAGCGCATCGGATACCGCCTGGAGGTGGCCGAATGCTGACCGCCTACCGCCGCCGCTTTGTTGCCATCACCATGGCCCTGAGCGCCCTGGTGCTGCTGCTGGCGCTGATCATGCAGGGCGTCTTTGTCTATCGCAACGAGTATCAGGACATGCGCCGGACCATGGGCATGGTCCTGGAGCCCTGGCGCATGATGGGCTTCCGCCCCGGGGAGCCGAGCCCCCTCCAGCGGCCGGAGGCGGACGGGTTTGACCCGGACAGCGACGATTTCAAGCCCGACGACGAAGCGCCGCCCATGGGCAGGATCCGGGACGCGCGGATCGCCACGGTGTTCTATGCGCCGGAGACCGACGAGCTTACCGTCATGCCGGGCGCCGGGACCGCGGAAAGCGACTCCCTGCTCGCGGCGGCCCGGGCCGCGCTGGACGCGCCGGAGAGCTTCGGTCTGGTCCAGGGCTATTATTATATGAAGGAGGACGGCGACGGCGTCAAGCTCGCCCTGACCCGCACCGATTACCTCCGCAGCCGGGTCCTGAGCAACCTGGGCGTTCTGATGATCGCCTATCCGCTGGCTCTGGGCGTGCTGTTTCTGCTCAGCCTGTGGCTGTCCAAGCTGGCTGCCAGGCCCATGGAGCAGGCGGTGGAGATGGAGCGGCAGTTCGTGGCAGACATCTCCCACGATCTCAAGACCCCCATCACCGTGGTGCTGGCCAACGACGCCATCCTGCGCTCCAATCCCGAGCTGACCGCCGGCGAGCAGATGCAGTGGATCGATTCCACCGACGAGGCCGCGCGAAACATGATGAACATGGTGGAGCAGATGCTCACCCTGTCCGCCCTGGAGGGAACCGGCCGAACGGTGGAGAAAACGGCGGTCAATCTCTCCGCCTGCGCGGAGAAGAGCGTGCTGCAGCTCGAGTCCGTGGCCTATGACCGGGGGGTGCGGGTGGAATCGGCCATCGCGCCGGGGATCCGGGCGATGGCCACCGAGGACTACTGCATGCGCATCCTCTCCGGTCTGCTGGAGAACGCCCTCAAATATGAGCCCGACGGCGGCACCGTCTGCATCGCCCTGACCCAGGAGAAGCGGCGGGCCCTGCTCACCGTGCGCAACGCCGGCAGCGTCATCGCGCCGGAGGACCTGCCCCATGTCTTCGAGCGCTTCTACCGGGGGGACAAGGCGAGATCCGGCAGCCGGGGCCACGGCCTGGGCCTTCCCATCGTCAAGGGCGTCTGCGATCTGCTGGGCGCGCAGATCTCCGTGCGCAGCAGCGAAGCGGAGGGCACGGTATTCTCCGTCAGCTTCGAGGCGGCATGAGCCGAAAACATCACAAAAAAGAGCGGACCGCTCGGTCCGCTCTTTTGTATTCGCCGCAGCCGCGGCTTATTCCAGATTCAGCTTCTTCGACAGGAAGAAGTGGGTGAGGAAGTAGAACAGGGCGCAGCCGATGAGATTGACGCAGATGGCGCCGCCCAGCACAGTCTGGACCACAGTCAGCGCATGGGACACATTCTCCGCGGAGAGCTCGAACCAGTTGCCCCAATCCACGTGGGTGAGCAGCGCGATGCCGATCACGCCGATGATCTGGATCGCATAGTAGAACACGAAGGCGAACAGCACGGACATGCCCTTCTTATGGCGATTGAAGCTGTAGCCGACGGCCATGGCCGCATAGAGCAGCAGCGTGGAGAAGCAGCAGCCCAGCACCACGGAGATGAACATCTCCAGTCCCAGCAGGATGGCCCGCCAGACCAGATGCTGCTCGCTCAGGGCGCGCAGCATATCGCCGATGCCGACGAAGAAATTCTTCCAGCCGTGCATGTCCAGGCCCATGATCAGACAGGCCAGCATCATGGCGATGACGGTCAGCGCATACCAGAACACTGCGACGATCAGCCGGGAGAAGATGTGGGTGTGGACCGTGACGGGCAGCGTCATGTTGAGATAGCCCTCGTCGGACAGGAAGCTGCGATAGAAGCGGCTCACCGTCAGGATCAGCGCGCCCACCGCAACGGCCACCACGCTGACCGCGAACAGCACGACCACGAGGACGCCGATGGTTTCGAGGAGCCAATGGAGATTGTCGGAGCCGTTGAGCATCCGGATGGCAAAGTGGGCCACCACAGACACCAGCAGCAGGGCCGCGAACAGCGGCAGCATCACCCGGGATGTGGCACGGAATTCGTGCTTCATGGATTTGCTCAGCATCTGAATACCTCCCTGAACAGCGCGTCGACGGACGTGCCTTTTTCGTTGCGGATGGCGTCCACAGTGTTGTGGAGAATGACCCGTCCGTTTTGCAGGAACACGACCTCGTCAAGCACCTGCTCCACATCCGAGATCAGATGGGTGGAGATGATGATGGACGAGTTCTCGTTGTAGTTGCCGATGATGGTGCGCAGGATGTAGTCGCGGGTGGCGGGGTCCACGCCGCCGATGGGCTCGTCGAGGAGGAAGAGTCTCGCGTCGCGGCTCATGGTGAGGATGAGCTGCAGCTTTTCCTTGGTGCCCTTGCTCATGGCCTTGATGCGCTGCTTCTCGTTCAGGCCGAGGTTCTGGATCATGGCCTCGGCCGTCTCCCGGCGGAAATCGGCGTAGAAATCCTGGTAGTAATCCATGGCCTGCTCAGCGGTCATCCACTGGGGCAGGGCGATGCGCTCCGGCAGATAGGACACGACGGCCTTTGTCTGCGGGCCGGGGGCGATGCCGCCGATGGTGATGGCGCCGGCGGTGGGGGTCAGCAGGCCGTTGGCCAGCTTGATCAGGGTGGTCTTGCCGCTGCCGTTGGGCCCCAGCAGGCCGACGATGTGGCCGGGCTCAATGGCCAGATCCACATTTTCCAGCGCCTGTACCACACCGAAGTGCTTGCTCAGGCCTTTGCACTCTAAGATACTCATGTGTCTTCCTCCTTTTCCAGGAACGCGATGGTCTCCTGCCGGTCGATCCCCAGCTTCTGCATCGCCTTCAAAAATTCATCGATCACTTCTTTTGCCATGGTCTCCCGCACCCGCCGGATCTGCTCCGGGTCCTCGGTGACGAAGCGGCCCGAAGTCCGCTGGGAGAAAACCAGACCGTCGCGCTCCAGCTCGGCCAGCGCCCGCTGCACCGTGTTGGGATTGACGCCCGCATCCAGCGCAATGTCGCGCACCGAGGGCAGCCGCTGCCCCGGCGTATAGTAGCCGGTGACGATGGCCGCCGACAGATGCCGGCTGAGCTGCGCATAGATGGGCTGGTCAGAACGAAATGTCCACTCCATGTCGCGCCTCCTTTGTATTATTGTATTAAGCTACTAATACAATAATACAAGCCCGTCCATTTGTCAACCCCTTTTTTGAAAAAAATAAAAAAATGTTTTTTCTGTATTGCAGCGCACCGAAAAGCCTTCCCCTTCGCGTAAATGCGGATTCATTTGAAACTTCGTTTGCTTGGCTCCCTCGGGGAGGGAGCTGTGGGAGCTCTGTGATTTGATGCCTTGTTCATCATTCGTACGCGGATCACTTTATTCAGTGTTTACTCGAGGGGAAGGTGCCGAGCAAAACGAGGCGGATGAGGTGGAAGGCCGAAGGGCTCTGAGGCAGCGCCAAAAGAAAGAAAACACAGCGGCGGGAGGGGCAAGCCCCTCCCCTGCGG
>CADBKB010000027.1 GCA_902795095.1 Oscillospiraceae bacterium | reverse complement strand
GCCGGAAATCTTTTTGATTGAACGCGAAGGGCGGGCCTTGCCCCCCTTCACTCTTCCCCCTGCTGCTCTCTTTTTGCAGCCTTTCCTTCTGTTTCGGCGCGTCGCTTTCTATTTTGCAACACGCCCAACGCACGCAGCGTGGCAAAAATACTTTTTTGACACGCTGACCGCAGGGCGGCCAGGGGTCTGGCCGCCCTGCGGTGAATACCGGAAGCCTTACGCAAGCAGGCGCAGATGGGACGGCGCCCCTGCGCGTGCGGGGGTCCGGGGCGGACTGCGCTCCTTTTTCAGTACAGGCGGGGCTGCATCTGCCGCGTGGTTTACATATTTATTTTACGGAAAACAAAAGCCGCCCTTTGTCAGCTGTATTCGTCGTTGGTGGCGTCGCCGGAGCCGGTGATGGGGATGGGCTCGCCCAGAAAGGTGGGCTCCGGCTTGAAGATACATTTCAAAAAGTCCTTGTTGCGGGCGGCGATCTCCCTGGCCTCGCGGATGATCTGGCCGGGATAGTGAATATCCTCCGCCGCCACGGCGCAGGCGTCCAGGCCCAGGGCCTTGGCGCAGTACAGGGCGCGGTAGAGATGGTACTCCTGGCTGACGATCAGCACCCGCCTGCACTGGAACACGTCCCGGGCGCGGTAGATGCTCTCATAGGTCGAGAACCCCGCGTGATCCATGAACACGTCCTCCGAGCTCACGCCGGCGTCGATGGCCACGTGCTTCATGGCGTTCACCTCATCGTAACCGATGGTCCCGTGGTCCCCGCTCATGAGCAGCTTCGGCGCGGCGCCGGCCTTGTAGAGCTCCAGGCCGCGATTGATCCGGTCGCGGAGCATCAGACTGGGGGAGCCGTCGGGCCAAACCTGGCAGCCCAGCACCAGGATGCAGTCGTAGTCCCCGTCCGCCGCCGCTTCGGCGGGGGTCAGGATCCGGTCGCTGACGCTGCGGCGCACCCAGGCGTTGACGCCCAGGCCGATCAGTCCCGCCGCCAGGCAGACGCACAGCAGCACGAGCAGGATCCGGCGGATTCTTCCTTTTTTCTTTGTTTTCATGTCCTTACCTCTGTTTCTTTCCCGGCCGCGCGGCAAAGCCGAAGATGACGCCGCACACACCGCCGAGGATGTGGGTAAACTGGGAGATCTGGTCGGTTTTCGTCACGCCCTTGAGGATCTCGCCGCCCAGATACAGCGCCGCCACCAGGATCAGGGTGACGGGGATCGCCCCGTCCCGGACCCCGGAGAGGGATGAGAGCATGATCAGCATGAACACGATCCCGCTGGCTCCCAGCAGGGCGCTGCCCGGGAACAGGAGGAACTGCGCCAGACCCGTGACAAAGGCGGTGATGACAATGAACAGCAATATCCGCCGGCTGCCGTACTTTTCCTCCATAGCCGGTCCGATGACCAGCAGCAGGAGCATATTGGATATGTAATGGCTGTAGCCGGAATGGCCCAGCACATGCAGGAAAAACCGCGGATAAGCCAGCAAATCGCGCAGGGGGCAGCGATAGACGCTGAACAGCAGCTTGTTCGCCGCTCCGCCGGTGGCGAGATTGACGGCCAGCGCCGCCAGGGCCAGCAGGGAGAAGCTGATGGTCACCGGGGCGTTATAATGGATGGGGAACTTCTTCATGGGCGCTCCTTTCGGCAAAAATGAGAAATTGATTCGACGGATCGGACGAAGTGTACAAAAAATGATGTTGGAATTTGTGCGAATTTACAATTTGTTCATTTTTCAGACATGAATTAGACATGTTCGTCCGTTATCCTATGAGTGTAAAAACCGCAGAGCACCGGGCTTCCCGGTTTCCTATATCCATTTTCTTCTTTTCTCTTTTCTTTCTCCTAAGGCGAAAGCCGCAGCCGCAAGCTGCGGTTTTTGTCTTTTTTGCGATTGTGTGCTATAATGGTTTTGTTATGCGCCGCGCCGGCGCCTGCCCCGCCGCGGGAAGGCAGCTTCCCGACGCATGAATTATCAAGGAGGACTTCTCTATGCCGAATACCCCCCTGCTGATCGCCCTGGATATGGACGGCAGCCTGCTCACCACGGAAAAAAAGCTCACGCCCCGGGCTTCCGCGGCGCTGTCCCGCGCCGCAGCGGCCGGCGCGCTGGTCGTGCCCGCCACCGGCAGATTTTTCAAGGGCCTGCCGGCGGAGCTGCAGAGCGCGCCCTACGTGCGCTACTGCATCACCATCAACGGCGCCCACGTGTACGACGCGTTGGAGGATCGCACCGTCGCGGCCGCGGAGCTGCCCTGTGCGCGGGCCCTGGCGGCCATGGAATATCTGGACACCCAGGACGTGATTTATGACTGCTACCAGGGCGACTGGGGCTGGATCACCCGGAAATTCTGGGAAATCGCCCCGGAATATGTGCCGGATCCGTTTTATCTGAAAATGCTGCGCGCGCTGCGCAATCCCGTGGACGAGCTCAAGGCCCACCTGCGGGCAGTCGGCCGGGATGTGCAGAAGATCATCGTCTTCACCCGCACGGATGAATTGCAGAAGGAGCTGCTCAAATCTCTGCCGGTGCGGTTCCCCGACATGGTCGTGACCTCTTCGATCCAGCACAATATTGAACTCAACGCCCCCGCGGCCAACAAGGGCGCTGCCCTGCGGGCCCTGGCGGAGGCGCTGGAGATCCCGCCGGAGCGGGTCATGGCCGTGGGCGACGGGCTCAACGACCGGACGATGCTCGAGACCGCGGGCATCGCCGTGGCCATGGGCAACGCCCACCCGGACATCAAGGCGATTGCGGACTTCGTGACCGACGACTGCGATCACGACGGCGCGGCGAAGGCCATCGAACGGTTTTGTTTATCGTAGGGGCGCATCCCCGGATGCGTCCGCTCGCGCTGATTTGATCTGCGCGGCGTCGTTGGTTCCCAACAGGCGCGGTGCAAACGGACGATGCGGCTTCAGGAAACCTTGATCCCCTTCGAGGCGAAGAATCTGACGCATTCCTCCGCCGAGCCCTTGGTGAAGGCGTCCTCGGGGAGCAGGAACATGAGATTTCCCTTCGTATGGGGCACGATCAGGCGGTCGGTGCGGTAGATCCGCCGGAAGCTGGATATGGCGGTGTTGGTCTTCGCGCCGGGTCCCTCGGATTCCACGCGGTCATCATAGATCCGCACGGTGACCTCCGGCGGGCAGCCGTGGAACACCTCCTCCTCCCGCCGGTCGACGTTCTGCAGGGTCCAGTGGAAGAACCAGCCCCGCAGCAGCACGATGAGCACCACGCACATCGCCGCGATCAGATTGACGGGATCTCCCCGCCAGAACCAGAGCGCCAGATTGAGCACGACGCATATGATCACCAGCACGTGCATGGCGATGGCGCTCGGCCGCTTGCGGAATATATAGCGCTGGGCTTCCTTGACCTGGTCCACGCTGCGGGTATAGTGCAGCTCAAACAGGGGCTCGTTCATCCGTTCAGCACCTCGACCTGGCACATACGCATGGCGTCCAGGGCGTTTTTATGGCTCTCGGGCGTCACGCCGGCGCAGCAGGCCGCGTCCACCGCCACCGGCACCTCCGGCAGGAAGGCCTTGACCAGCAGGGCGTTGGAGATGACGCAGATATCGGTGCACAGGCCGATGAGCTCGATCCGTGCGGGCTGAATGCTCAGCAGGCAGCGGCCCAGATCCGCCGAGCCGAAGGTGGGCTTGTCCAGGATCAGCGCGTCGCCCACGGGCAGGGCGCTGGAGATCTCCCAGCCCTCGGTGTGCTTGATGCAGTGGGGCACGGGAAGATTCCTGCCCTCCTGGGTTTCCATATAGTTCTCATAATGTGTATCACGGGTAAAAATGACGGTCTCTCCCCGATCTCTCGCCTGTTCGATCCGTTTGCGCACCGCGGGGACGATCTTCACGGCCTCCGGCGTGCCGAGGGCGCCGTCGATAAAGTCATTCTGCATGTCAACAACGATCAGTACATTCATAGTGCCGCTCCTCTCCGCCCGTTCCGGGCGCACATTCTGACAGTATTTTACCAAAAACCGAAGGAAAAAACAATATCCAATCGACCAGCCCGCGCCGGCTTCCGTCAACCGCCATCCCGTAGGGGCGGATGCCCACATCCGCCCGCTTCCACCGGGCCTTCCGTCATCCCGTAGGGGCGGATGCCCACATCCGCCCGCTTCCACCGGGCCTTCCGTCATCCCGTGGGGGCGGATGTGGGCATCCGTCCCCCGCCGTCCTGCAAAAACCCGCCGCTGTCCGATTTTGGCACAGCGGCGGGTTTTTTTATAGGAATTTTCGGCTCTCGGCCACGGCCAGGGCGTCGCAGCGGTTGTTGAACTCGTTGTCGGCGTGGCCGCGGACCCAGTGCAGGCGCACCTCGTGGCGCTCCAGCAGGGCAAGCAGCTGCTCCCACAGGTCCACGTTCAGGGCGGGCTTTTTGTCCGGCTTGCGCCAGCCGTTTCTGCGCCAGTTGTAGACCCAGCCCTTCTCCAGGGCGTCGGCCAGATAGCGGGAATCGGTGTAGAGCTCCACGGCGCAGGGCTCGTTCAGCGCCTGCAGGGCCATGATGGCGGCGGTGAGCTCCATGCGGTTGTTGGTGGTCTCGGCCTCGCCGCCGGAGATTGCCTTCTCATGGGGCCCGTAGCGCAGGATCGCCCCCCAGCCGCCGGGGCCGGGGTTGCCGGAGCAGGCGCCGTCGGTGTAGACCGTGACGGTCTTACGCCTCATCGTTCCCGTCCTCCGTGGGCGCTGTTTCCGCGCCGTCGGTCTCCGGCTCGTCCTCCTCCGGAGCCACCGCCTGCACGGCGGACACGCGGCTGTCCTCGCCCACGCGCATGAGGATGACGCCCTGGGCGTCGCGCCGGTAGACGTTCACGTCCGCCGCCGCCATGCGGATGATGACGCCGCCCTCCTCGATCATCATGATATGGTCGCTTTCGCGGACGATGCACACGCCCGCCACCTTGCCGGTGCGGTCGCTCAGGGAGATGTTCTTCATGCCCTTGCCGCCTCTGCCCTGGGGCCGGCGGAGCTCGCCGTCCTGGCGGAGGTACTCCTCCACCGGGGTGCGCTTGCCGTAGCCGCGCTCGGTGACGGTGAGCAGCTGCGTGCCGGGCTCGGCCACGCCGGCGCCGACGATATAGTCGCCCTCGGCGAGCTGCATGCCCCGCACGCCCACGGCGTCGCGGCCCATGCAGCGCACGTCCGTCTCGGCAAAGCAGATGGCCATGCCGTCGTGGGAGGCCAGGATGAGGTTATCGCTGCCGCCGGTGGAGAGCACCGCCACCAGCTCGTCGCCCTCGTCCAGGCTGAGGGCGCGGATGCCCGCCTTGCGGGCGGTGTTGAGCAGGCCCAGCTCCAGCCGCTTGACGGTGCCCCTGCGGGTGACGAAGGTGAGGTAGCGCTCCTCCTCCATCGAGCGGGTCAGCAGCATGGCGGTGACCTTCTCCTCCGGCTCCAGGGGCAGCACGTTCACCACGGCGGTGCCCCGGGCGGTGCGGCCGCTCTCCGGGATCTGGTAGCCCTTGCGGCGGTGCACCTTGCCCAGGCTGGTGAAGAACAGCAGGTAGTCGTGGGTGGAGGCGACGAAGAGGCTCTTGACGTAGTCCTCCTCCTTGAGGCTCTGGGCGGTCACGCCCCGGCCGCCGCGGCGCTGGGTGCGGTAGGCGTCCACGTCCATGCGCTTGATGTAGCCGGTGTTGGACAGGGTGTAGCAGCACTCCTTCTCCTCGATCAGGTCCTCGATGTCCAGCTCGCCCTCCACATCCTCGATGCGGGTGCGGCGCTCGTCGCCGTACTTGTCGCGGATGGCGGTGAGCTCCTCCTTGAGGATGCCCTTGAGCAGGCTCTCGTCCGCCAGGACCTCCTTGAACCACTCGATGCGCTTGAGCAGCTCGTCGTATTCGTTCTGCAGCTTCTCCCGCTCCAGCCCCTGCAGGGCCTTCAGACGCATGTCCAGGATCGTCTGGGCCTGGATCTCGCTGAGGCCGAAGCGGGCCATGAGGCGCTCTCTGGCGTCGTCATAGGACGAGCGGATGATGGCGATGACCTCGTCGATGTTGTCCTGGGCGATGAGCAGGCCCTGCAGGATGTGGGCGCGGTCCTCGGCCTTCTTGAGGTCGTATTTCGTGCGGCGGGTGATGACCTCCTCCTGGAAGGCCAGGTACTCGTCGAGCACATGGCGCAGGGAGAGGATGCGGGGCTGGGTCTGGTTGTTGACCAGGGCCAGCATATTCACGCCGAAGGTGGTCTGCAGGGCGGTCTGGGCATAGAGCCGGTTGAGCACCACCTGGGGATTGGCGTCGCGCTTGAGCTCGATGACCACCCGCATGCCGTTGCGGTCGGATTCGTCGCGCAGGTCGGAGATGCCCTCCAGGCGCTTGTCCTTCACCTGCTCGGCGATGTTCTCCACCAGCGACTTCTTGTTGACCTGGTAGGGCAGCTCGTCCACGATGATGCGGATGCGGTCGTGGCCGAATTCCTCAAATTCCGCGTGGCCGCGCACGGTGATGCGGCCGCGGCCGGTGGCGTAGGCGGCGCGGATGCCGCTGCGGCCCAGGATGATGCCCCTGGTGGGGAAATCCGGGCCCTGGATGTGCTGCATCAGGTCCGCCAGGGTGCACTCCGGGTCGTCCAGGATGCAGATGCACGCGTCGATGACCTCCCGCAGGTTGTGGGGCGGGATGTTGGTGGCCATGCCGACGGCGATGCCGGACGAGCCGTTGACCAGCAGGTTGGGGAGCCTTGCGGGCAGCACCCGGGGCTCCTGGCGGCTCTCGTCGAAGTTGGGATCCCAGTCGATGACCTGCTTGTCGATGTCGCGGAGCATTTCGCCCGCCAGCTTCGACATTCTGGCCTCGGTGTAGCGGTAGGCCGCGGGGGGATCGCCGTCCACGGAGCCGAAGTTGCCGTGGCCGTCCACCAGGGGATAGCGCATGGAGAAATCCTGGGCCATACGCACCATGGCGTCGTAAACGGAGGCGTCGCCGTGGGGATGGTAGCGGCCCAGCACGTCGCCCACGCAGGTGGCGGACTTTTTAAAGGGCTTGTCGGCGGTCAGGTTGTCCTCGTACATGGCGTAGAGGATGCGCCGGTGTACGGGCTTGAGGCCGTCGCGGACGTCGGGCAGGGCCCGGGCCACGATGACCGACATGGCATATTCAATGAACGAGGTCTCCATCTCCTTGACCAGATCGTTCGATACGATGGTCTGCTCGGGGAATGTGATATCCTCGGGTTTGTAGTCTTTCGCTCTTGCCAAAAATATTCACTCCTTATGGAAGGTTTGCCGCCGGGCGGCATAAGCCTTCCCCTTGAGGGGAATGGCCCAGGCCACCCTCTCTGCCCGCTTCGCGGGCATTCACCTTGGGTGGCACGGCGAAGCCGTGACGGATGAGGTGGCCGCACCGAAGGGCTCCAACGCACCCATAAAGCCGCTCCGCACCAAAGCCTTCCCCTCGAGGGGAAGGTGGCACGGCGAAGCCGTGACGGATGAGGTGGCCGCACCGAAGGGCTTTACAGCAGTTCTTTCGGTGGTACCCGGAGCCCTTCGGCCTTCCACCTCATCACCTAAAGGTACTAGGCGGCTTCGCCGCCGTCGCCGGCGCTGCGCGCCACCTTCCCCTCAAGGGGAAGGCTTTGGTGTGCAGCGTGATTTAGCAGTTTTTTCGATTCTGCGTCTGAGCATTTCAGTCTTCCACCTCATCCGCCCGCTGCGCGGGCACCTTCCCCTCAAGGGGAAGGCTTTGGAGGTGCGCCGCAATATTTGTCCGCTCAGAAATCCAGATTCACCGCGTACTGGGCGTTTTTCTCGATGAACTCCTTGCGGGGCTCCACCTCTTCGCCCATGAGGACGGTGAAGCACTGGTCGGCCAGGATGGCGTCGTTGAGGGTGATGCGGCGCAGGGAGCGCTTTTCCGGGTCCATGGTGGTGTCCCACAGCTCGTGGGGGTCCATCTCGCCCAGGCCCTTGAAGCGGTTGATCTCGATGCGCACGTTGGGGTTGTCCCCGCGCATTTCCGAAGAGATGCGGTCGCGCTCCTCGTCGGAGTAGGCCACGCGGGTGTTCCGGCCGCGGCTGAGCTTGTACAGGGGCGGCACCGCCGCGTAGACGTAGCCCTGCTCGATCAGCGGGCGCATATAGCGGAAGAAGAAGGTCAGCATCAATGTGCGGATGTGGGCGCCGTCCACGTCGGCGTCGGCCATGATGATGATTTTGTGGTAGCGCAGGCGGCTCATGTCCATGTCGTCGCCGATGCCGCAGCCCAGGGCCTGGATGACGGGGGAGAGCTTATCGTTGCCGTAGACCCGGTCGGCCCGGGCCTTTTCCACGTTCAGCATCTTGCCCCACATGGCCAGGATCGCCTGGAAGCGGGAGTCGCGGCCGTTCTTGGCCGAGCCCGCGGCGCTGTCGCCCTCGACGATGTAGAGCTCGGTGAGGGCGGGATCGCGCTCATTGCAGTCCGAGAGCTTGCCGGGCAGGCGGTCGGATTCCAGGCCGGTCTTTCTGCGGATGTTTTCGCGCGCCTTTCTGGCGGCCTCCCTGGCCCGGTTGGCCATGAGGGCCTTCTCCAGGATCGTGCGGGCGACGGCGGGATTCTCCTCCAGATAGTCGCCGAGCTGCTTGGTCACCACGCTGTCCACCAGGGTGCGCATGGAGGCGTTGCCCAGCTTCTGCTTGGTCTGGCCCTCGAACTGGGCCTCTGGCAGCTTGACGGAGATGATGGCGGTGATGCCCTCGCGCACGTCCTCGCCGGAGATCTTGTCGTCGCCCTTGAGGAAGCCGTACTTCGTGCCGTAGACGTTCAGCGCGCGGGTCAGGGCCGTCTTGAAGCCCGTTTCGTGCATGCCGCCCTCGGGGGTGTGGATGTCGTTGGCGAAGGAGACCAGGATCTCGTTGTAGCTGTCGTTGTACTGCAGCGCGACCTCCGCCAGATTGTCCCCCCGGCTGCCGGACATGTAGATGACGTCCTGGTGGATGGGGGTCTTGTGGCGGTTGAGCCACTGCACGAACTCCCGGATGCCGCCCTCGTAGCACATGGCGTCGCTTTTGCCGTTCTCGGTGCGCATGTCCGCGATGGAAATGCACAGGCCGGCGTTCAGGAAGGCCTGCTCACGCATGCGGGTGTGCAGGGTCTCGTAGTCGTATTCCAGGGTGTCGAACATCTCGGGATCGGGTTTGAAGGTGACCCGGGTGCCGTGCTCCTCGGTGGTGCCCACGATCTTCATGCTCTGGGTGATCTCGCCGCGGGAGAACTTCATCTGGTAGATCTTCCCGTCCTTGCAGACCTCCGCCACCAGCCACTCCGACAGGGCGTTGACCACCGACGCGCCCACGCCGTGCAGGCCGCCGGAGACCTTGTAGCCGCCGCCGCCGAATTTGCCGCCGGCGTGCAGCACCGTGAAGACGACTTCCAACGCGGGCTTGCCGGTCTGGGCCTGGACGTCCACGGGGATGCCGCGGCCGTCGTCGGTGACGGTGATGGTGTTGCCGGGGTTGATGGTGACGGTGATATTCTTGCAGAAGCCCGCCAGGGCCTCGTCGATGGAGTTGTCCACGATCTCATAGACCAGATGATGCAGACCGGACGCGGAGGTCGAGCCGATGTACATGCCCGGACGCTTGCGTACCGCCTCCAGCCCCTCCAGCACCTGGATCTGACTGGCGTCATACTCCTGGGGATTTACTTCGTTTCTGGGTTCGCTCATGTATTTTGCTCCTTAATAGAGATATTGTCATATTCATTTTCCGTAGGGTCGGCGACGGCGGCTTTGCCGCCTAGTCCCTTGCGGGATGCCCTCATTCGCCCGTACAGATACGGGAAGGGCGGGCGGATGTGGGCATCCGCCCCTACGGGCGTAGATTGTTATTTGGTGCGTTTTTCCAACGTTGCAGGGCCGAATTGGCTGAAATAAACGCGATTTATGCCGAATTCCGCGGTCAGAATGAAGGATTTCGGCAGCTCGTCGCCGGCGGTGACGGTCTCGCCGTTTTGCTCCGCCCGGCGTAAAAATTGGCGCGTGCGCGCCGAACAGGTGGTATTGTCGAGGTCAAATATGCCCACGATGCTGCTTGTCCGCACCGCCATATCCCCGCCGATGGATAGATACATCCTGTGCCTCCTGTATTTGCATCGATTTCGATGTTTTTCTGTACTGATTCCTTTTCCCGATGGGAACTTGAAATCCCGTCTCAATCCGTAGGGGCCGATGCCCACATCGGCCCGCTGTATACGTTTTCGATGGTTCCCAACGGGCGCATGTGGGCATGCGCCCCTACGGGCTCTATATTATTACAACAGGGAAGGCTTTGGCGCTCTTTGCCTTTTAATCTGTTGCCCGGACCGTCCCGTTTTCCACCCGGTAGACCCGGCCCAGTTCCGTGACCCGGTCGGTCTCGCAGCAGGTGATGAACACCTGGCCGTCGCCGAGGCGGTTGAGGACGTAGTCCTGCCGCTGAGCGTCGAGCTCGGACAGCACGTCGTCGAGCAGAAGCACCGGCTCGGTGCCGAGCCTGCGGCGCATCAGCTCCCGCTCCGCCAGCTTGATGGAGATGGCGGCGGTGCGGGTCTGGCCCTGGGAGCCGTAGCTCTTGACCGGCAGGCCGTTCAGCTCCGCGATCAGATCGTCCTTGTGGGGGCCGGACAGGCACTGGGCGGATTCCAGCTCCGCCCGGGCGTGGCTTTCCTGGTGCTCCCGCAGCTTCTCATAGAGCGCAGCCTCCGGGGCAAACACGTCGCCGAGATTGCTTACGCTCTGATAGCGCAGGGTGAGGTGCTCCCGGCCGCCGGAGAATTCCCCGTGGCAGGCCCGGGCCGTCTCGTCCAGCGCCCGCACATAGCGGGCGCGATAGTAGATGATCCTTGCGCCCAGCCGCGCCAGGCGCTCGTTGTATTCCGGCAGGACCTCCAATAGTCCGGGCTGCAGCTCGCGGTCGCGCAGGATCCGGCTTTTGCGCTCCAGGCAGCGGCCGTATTCCAGCACCGCGGCGGCATAGGCCGGCCGGAGCTGGCACAGGGTGTGGTCGATGAGTCGCCGCCGCGCCTGGGCGCCTGCCTTTAAGACCTGCAGATCCTCCGGGCAGAACAGCACCGTGGGCAGGATCCCCGCCAGCTCGGCGCCGGATTTCTTCTTCACGCCGCCCACATAGAGCTGCCGCGGCCGCCGGGCGGCAAAAATCACCGCCCGCAGGCTCTGCTCCCGGTCCTCCCCGGTCAGCTCCGCCTGCAGATCGGCAAATTCCGCGCCGATGCGCACCAGCTCCGCCTGGGCCCGGGTGCGGAAGCTCTGGCCCTGGCTGAGATAGACGATGGCCTCCAGGAGGTTCGTCTTTCCCTGGGCGTTTTCCCCCACCATGAGATTGACCCCCGGGGAAAACTCCGCCTCGGCCCGGGCATAGCTGCGCCAGTCGAAGATGGAAAGATGCTTGATTCTCATGCGCCGGTCACATAGTAGCTCTCGCCCTGGACCGTGACCCGGTCGCCGGGGCGGAGCTTTCTGCCCCGCTGGGTGCATTCTTCATTATTTACCAGGACCTCGCCGTCCTGGATCATGCCCTTGGCCATGCCGCCGGTTTCGGCGACGTTCGCCAGCTTGAGGAAGCTTTCGAGCTTGATATATTCCGTGGTGATGGGAATGGGGATGTCCGATCCGTACCGGACTCTGACGCGTACCTTCATGGCCCCTCCTTACATGCCGGCTTTGAGGCGCACCGGCAGGACCATGTAGGCAAAGTCCTTGTCGCTGCCGTCACAGGGGGTGAGAACGATGGGACTCAGAGCGTTGGACAGCTCCAGCATGACCTCCCCGGTGGGTACGGCCCGCAGGGCCTCCAGCAGATACCGGCAGTTGAAGCCGATTTCCAGATCCTTGCCGTCGCCGGAGAGGGAGCACACGTCGTGGGCGGCGCCCAGGGTGGTGACGGTGCGGAAATCCGCCCGATCCTGGGAGAAGACGCAGCGCACGGGGCTCTTGATCTTTTCCGACACGATCAGACTCACACGCTCGATGGAATCCGTCAGCGACGCCACATTGGCGCACAGGCTGATGGGATGGAACTCCGGCATGACCCGGCGCCAATCCATGAATTCGCCCTCCAGAAGCCGGCAAACCAGGGTGGTGGGACCCATTTCAAATAGGATGTGGCGGGGACCGAGGGTGAAGACCGCGTCCTCATCGGTGTCGGCGAGGATCTTCTCCACCTCCCGCAGGGCGTCGGCGGGCACGACGAATTTCATCAGCCGTCCCGTGGCCTCGGCGGGGTGATAGCTGCGCCGGGCAAGACGGAAGCCGTCCACCGCCACCATGGTGATGGCGTCGTTTTCCACCTCCACCAGGCAGCCGGTGAGAATGGGCCGGGCCAGGTTCTGGGAGACGGAGAACAGGGTGCCGGAAATGAGCTCCCGCAGCTCTTTCTGGGGAATGCGCACGCCGTTGGTGAATTCCACATCCGGCAGCTCCGGATATTCCTCGGCGTCGATGGCCATGATGGAGAAGGAGGCGATGCCGCTGCGGATGTTGACCTTGCGCCCCTCGTCCATGGTGAAGGAGACGTCGTCATCCGGCAGCTTGCGGACGATATCAAAGAACAGACGTGCCGGCATGACGCATACGCCGGCCTCCTCGATCTCGGCCTCCACCCGGACGGTGACGCCCGTTTCCAGATTGAAGCCGGTGAGCTGCAGATCCTCTCCCGCGCGGACGTGGATGCCCTCCAGGGCGGCGATGGCGCTTTTTGGAGCGACGGTGCGGATGGCCACCGCAATGGCGGAAGCAAGCTTGGATTTTTCACAGGTGAATTTCATTTCGGAACCTCCTGTTCCTCCTTCCGTAGGAAGGAAGGTTTTATTTTTTAGCAGTAATAGCAGTAGTACGATCGAATGTGGAAAAGCGGCGGGAGCCCTTGTAGAGCAAGGCATCTTTTTTCACAGCCGCCTGTGGAAGAATTTTGACTTTTTCACAGGCTGCGGGACGAAAAAATCGGCGCGGCGCCTTTCCACAGCGAAGTTTCAGCTTTCCACAAGCCGCCTGTGGATATTTTACAGTCGGTTATTGATGTTGGCGGTGATATCCCGCAGGGTGGTTTTCATGCCGGTGGAGGGATCGGCGACCAGATTCTCCACCTTTTTGATGGAATGGATGACGGTGGCGTGGTCCCTGCCGAACTCCTTGCCGATGTCGGGCAGGCTGCACTGGGTCAGATTGCGGATCAGATACATGGCGATCTGTCTGGCCTCGGCGGTGCCCTTGTTGCGCAGGCTGCCGCGGAGAATGTGCTCCTCAATGGAGAAGTAGCGGCTGACCTCGGAGATGATCAGCGACGGGGTGGGCAGGGAGGCGTCGCCGGCCTTGTACATGTCCTTGATGGCGCGGGATACGTTCGCCACGTCCAGGGGCATGTGGTCCAGATCCCGGTAGGCGGTGATTTTTTTGACGGTGCCCTCGATCTGGCGGATATTGTTGGTGATATTCTCGGCAATGTAGGCGCATACGTCGTCGCCGATGTCCACGCCCAGGGCCACGGCCTTGTTCTTGATGATGGCCATGCGGGTCTCATAATCGGGGGGCTGGATATCGGCGATCAGACCCCATTCAAAGCGGGTGCGGAGCCGATCCTCCAGCTTGAGCATCTTGGAGGGCGGCTGATCCGAGGTGAGCACGATCTGCTTGTGATCCTCGTACAGGGCGTTGAAGGTATTGAAGAATTCCTCCTGGGTGGAGTCCTTGCCGGCGATAAAGTGGATGTCGTCCACCAGGAACAGGTCGGCGTTGCGGTACTTGTTGCGGAATTCCATATTGCGGCCCTCGCGCAGGGCGGCGATCATTTCATTGGTGAACTGGTCGCCCCGGATATATACGATGTTGAACTCCGGGTGCTGCGCGTGGATCTCCGCGGCGATGGCGTACAGCAGGTGGGTCTTGCCCAGGCCGGATTCCCCGTAGATGAACAGAGGATTGTAGGCGTCGGCGGGCTTGTTGGCCACCGCCAGGGCCGCGCCGTGGGCGAAGCGGTTGGAGGGGCCGACCACAAAGCTTTTGAAGGTGAACTGGGGATTGTTGACGATGAATTCCGGATGGCGGGCACGCTCGGCCATGGCCTTGCGCTCCTCCTCCCCCAGCAGGACGACCTCCACGTTCATATCGAACAGCACCTTCATGGCGTCCTGGATATAAGGGATCCAGCGCCGCTGGATGGTGTCACGCCGGAATTCCGATGGGGACAGAATGGTCAAACGGGATTCGGTCAGCTCTAAGATCTCCGCGTCGTCGAACCAGGTGGAAACAACGGTGGAGGTAAGCTGCTGCTCCAGATAGCTCAGGACCTTTGCCCAGGTATAGGCAGAAGAATACATGAAACGCTCCTTTCCGAACAACGAAGGCCGGACATCGGGACCGCTGCAAATGCGCACGTTCCCCCATTATTTTCATGTGGATATTTTATCATATTTTTGTCCGTATGACAAGGGAAAAACGGCGCATTTTGTCAACATACAATTAAAATAAAGAATTTAGATGAAACCCCCGTGTATTGCGTTGGATTTTTGTGCAAAAAAACGGCACACATTTCATGTCCCGCACCGCCCTGCCCGTTGGCTCGCTGTCCCACATGCGCCCGCTTGCTGCCCGCCTCCGTCTCCTTACTCCCTGCGCACCCGTAGGGGAGGGGCAAGCCTGCACCGCACAAAGCCTTCCCCTTGAGGGGAAGGTGCCCGCGAAGCGGGCGGATGAGGTGGCGGCACCGAAGGGCTCCACGGCATCCGAAAAACGCCCGGCACCCGTAGGGGCGGCGACGGCGGCTTCGCCGCCAAGTCCCTTGCGGGATGCCCACATCCGCCCGCCTGCAGCGCACCCACGCAAAACCAACGACGCTCCGCCGGTCAAATCGGCGCCCACGGAGGCGTCTGGGGACGCCTCCCTACGGGCTTCCGTCAACCGCCGCCCCCGCAGGGGCGGATAACTTTCCGCGGCAAAACAATACCCCCGGCCAAAAGGCCGGGGGTTTGAGAATATGTGTCACATCTTTGCCAGGATGGCTTCGACCTGCGTCCTGTCGGGCATGACCCGCAGCGCGCCTTTTTTCGTGGTGACCAGGTAGGCCGCGGCGTTGGCGAAGCGGAGCATGTCGCCCAGCTCGGCCTCGGTCAGACCGTCCAGGCCGCGGGAGAGCAGGAAGTCCAGCATGCAGGCGCAGAAGGTGTCCCCCGCGCCGGTGGTCTCGATGGTGCCGCCAAGTCTGCAGCCGTCGCGCCAGACCTTCTTCCCTTCATAGTAGGCATAGCTGCCGCCGGGACCGGCGGTCAGGCAGATCAGCCGCAGGTTGGGGAATTTCTCCTTCAAAATCGCCGCGCCGGCGTCGAAATCCGGCGTCCCGGTGAGAAATTCCACCTCGTTGTCAGAGATCTTCACCGCGTCGCATCGGGCCATGCCCCATTCGATCTGTTCCTTTGCCGCCGCCGCGCCTGGCCACAGGGGCGGGCGCAGGTTGGGGTCGTAGGTGATCATGGCGCCGGCTTGTCGGGCGAGCTCCAATGCCCGATGGGTGGCGGAGCGCACGGGCTCGTCAGTCAGGCTCAGGGAGCCAAAGTGGAAGATGCGGCTTTCGCGGATCAGGTCCTCGTCCAGCTCCTCCGGGGCCAGGCGCACATCCGCGCCGGGCTTGCGATAGAAGCTGAAGCTGCGGTCGCCGTCGGGCCGGGTGTGCACCACCGCCAGGGTGGTGGGGATCTCCGCGTCGCGCTTCAGGCCCCTGGGATCGATGCCCGCCTCCACGATGGCGGCCTCCAGCTGGTCGCCGAAGCTGTCCGCGCCCACCTTGCCCAGGAAGGCGCATTTCCTGCCCAGCTTGCGCAGCATGGCCAGCACGTTGCAGGGCGCGCCGCCGGGATTGGCCTCCAGCAGGGGGTTGCCCTGGCTGCTCAGGCCGCAGGAGGTGAAGTCGATCAGCAGCTCGCCCAGGGCG
>CADBKB010000026.1 GCA_902795095.1 Oscillospiraceae bacterium | reverse complement strand
CGGACAAGCCTTATGCAGATTCCTCTTCCAATTTTATTATATTCTTAACATATGTTAATATCAAGAATGCCGGCCGCTTTTGTGCAATTTCTCCTTTTTCGCTGAATTCCGGGAGAAAAAAGCAGCAAAATGATAAGGCTTTTTTGAAAATTTATTGGTATTATATGATTAATTCATGACGCCGGAGCATCCTGCTGTTTTGACTGTGCGCTCATACGCGAAACCGTCGGCGGCGTTCGCTCGGGCTCGCGCAGAACGAGCGCCGAAGCGCAGTCACTTCAGGGTGAACTTGCAGCCGGCGGTCATGCCGGTGTATGCGTCGATCAGGATGGACTGCGCCTCGATGCCGGTATCGGCAAAGGCAAACATCTCGGTGAACGCTTCGCCGTCATCGGAGCGGTAGCGGGTATAGGTGGTGCCTGCCTTCACGATGCGCAGATAATAGGTGCTTCCGTTGGACGCAAATCCTGCGCGGTTTTTCCTGCTTTTCCGGGCCGATCCGCCCCGGTTTTCCCGGAGAAGCCGGGCAAAACCGCACTTCCTTCTCCGGCGCCGCGCAGGCCCGTCCGCGATTCCGCGACAAAAAAACGCCGCCCCGTGGGGCGGCGTGGGGGATCAGTATTCCTGTGTGGGTACGATGGCGCAATCCTCGATGACGCCGCCCCGCCAGGTGCCCCGGAGGATCACCACGGTGCCGATGGGCGGCAGCTCGTCGTCGGAGGAGAATTTCTGGGTCCAGGAGCCGTCATAGTAGGGGTCCTGGATCTCCCCGGGGCCGGCGATCCGGCCGTAGGCCAGGACGGTGCGGCCCTCAAACTGATCGGAGAAATGCTGCATATTCAGCAGCTGCACCCGCTCCAGCGTATCGCTCATGGCGGTCATCACACAGTCCGCCGCCGGCGTGTCGTAGGCGGTTTTCTCCCGGACCTCGGCCTGCTCGATCCAGTAGCCGTCCAGGGCTTCGTCGGCGCCCGCAAAGGTGCCGGTGACCTCCACCAGCGAGCCGATGGCGGGCAGGGCGGAGGTATCCTTCGGTACGATCTCCCACTGCCAGTCGCAGCACTTGGTCTGGTCGTTGTAGCCCCAGACGTACCAGCGGATGCAGCCGTTGAAGGCGTCCTCAATGCGGGCAAGGGTCCCGGTCTTGGTGACGCTCTGGCCCACATATTCGTCGCCGGTCTGATTGTAGAAAATATTCGTGTACAGCACATATTCCGCGGGCGTCAGCACCGTGGGCGGGGCGGAGATCGACGCCTCCGCCGTGGGCGCCATGGGCGACGGTCCGATGGGCCCGGTGCTGTCGCCGGTCTGGGGCAGGGGCAGCGTCTGGGCCTCCTGGGCAGGGGCGGACTTCCCGCAGGCGCACAGCGTCAGAGCAAAGCAGACGCACAGAATAAGCAAAAGCATACGCTTCATGGCGATCCCTCCGTTTTTTCTGAATTCAGTATAGCACAGGGCGCGGGAATCGTCAATTCTCGAGCCGGCCCAGCACGCCGTCGGCATACACAGCCTCGATCCGCACCGGGCGGATCTGATTGTGCAGGTCCGTCCCGGAGGCATAGACCTTGACGTAGTTCGGCGCGTGGCCGGTGAAATGCGCCCCCTCCGGCTGCTCAAAGAGCACCGGAACAACGCTTCCGATCATGGCCCGGCGGTAGGCGTTCGCCAGACGGGCCGCCGTTTCGATGGCCACGGCGCTGCGGCGGGCCTTCTCCGCCCGGGGGATCTGGCCGGGCAGCCGGTCGGCGGGGGTGCCGGGGCGGCGGGAATAGGGGAAGACGTGCACCTGGGCAAAGCCGCAGGTCTCCAAAAACGCCAGCGATTCGGCGAATTCCGCCTCCGTCTCCCCGGGGAAGCCCACGATCAGATCCGTGGTGACGGCGCAGCCCGGGAAATACTCCCGCAGCAGGCATACGCTCTCATAGTACCGGGCGGCGTCGTACTTCCGGTTCATCCGCTTCAGCACCGTATCGCTGCCGGACTGAAGCGACAGATGGAACTGGGGGCACAGATTGTCATATTTCGCCAGTGCTTCGCAGAATTCCCGGTCCACGATCCGCGGCTCCAGGGAGCCCAGGCGCACTCGCACGGGGACGGCGGCGCACAGCGCCTCCGCCAGGGCGCGAAACGGCGGCTTGCCGGGCAGATCCCGGCCCCAGGAGGCGATCTCGATGCCCGTGAGCACGATCTCCCGGTAGCCCTCGGCGCAGAGCTTCCGCGCCTCGGCCACGGCGTCGGCCAGGGGCAGGGAGCGCACCGGTCCCCGGGCAAAGGGGATGATGCAGTAGGAGCAGAAGTTGCTGCAGCCGTCCTGCACCTTGAGCATGGCCCGGGTGCGCCCCTCCAGTCCGCCGGCGGGCAGGCGCTCGAAGTCCCGGCGGGCCATGGCGTCATCCAGGGCCTCGCCTCCGGTGCGCTCGCGCACGGCCTGGAGCATGAGCTGGAGGAACTCCGCCCGTCCGCCGCTGCCGGACAGCACGTCCGCCCCCAGCTCCCGGACCGCCGCGGGGTCCACCTGGCTGTAGCAGCCGCACACGCCGATCACCGCGTCGGGATTCCGGCGGCGGCAGCGGCGGATGACGGCGCGGTTCTTCCGGTCGGCCTCGCCGGTGACGGTGCAGGTATTGATGATATAGCCGTCGCAGGCCTCGTCGAAGGCGCCGATCTCCATGCCCATGTCGCGCAGAAGCTGCTCCATGGCCTGGGTCTCGTACTGGTTGACCTTGCAGCCCAGGGTATAAAAGGAATACTTCATGTCATTACCACCAAAAAGAATGAAATGGGAAAAAACGAAATTAGATGCTTTTTCTATTGCGGGAACGCGGAATATATTATATAATGTGTACAAATATCACTGTCGTTTATTATATAACTTGATCAGTGTTCCACGCCTGACCCCATTATACCGGATGATTCGCCGATTGTACAGCACCCCCGGAGGATTTCCCATGAACGAATTTTCCATCCGCCTGTCCTCTGTCGAGGAGATCAACCAGTTCATCCGCCTCGCCACGCTCTGTCCGTGTGACGTGCACATCACCAGCGGCACCCAGACCGCAAACGCCAAGGCCTACATGGGCGTGTTCAGCCTGGATTTCGGCGGTCCCCTGCAGGTCACCGTCCACGGCCCGGAGGACGAGCGCGACGCCTTCCGTCTTGCCATCGAGCCCTACATCATCCACCCGGAGCGTGCACAGAAAGGATAAGCTATGCAGAATCTTCTCATCAGCGCCTGTCTTTTGGGCTACTGCTGCCGTTACGACGGCTCCAACAACGGCCCCATCCCCGAGCTCATGCAGCTCAAGCGCCGCTATCACCTCATCCCCATCTGCCCCGAGCAGCTCGGCGGGCTGAAAACGCCCCGCCTTCCGGCGGAGCGGCTGGGCGACCGGGTGGTCAACTGCGAGGGCGAGGACATCACCGCCGCGTATGAGCGCGGCGCCAGGGAGGCCCTTCGCATGGCCAGGCTCTTCGGCTGCACCAATGCCATCCTCAAATCCCGCAGCCCCTCCTGCGGTCCCGACGAGGTATACGACGGCACCTTCACCCATACCGTGGTCCGGCGCCCCGGCACCACCGCGGAGCTGCTGACCGCGAACGGCGTCAGCGTCATCGACGAAACCCGGATCGCGCAGCTTCTGGACTGAACTGAAAATCTTTGCGCGGCAGGATCGTTTTTTTCCTGCCGCGCTTGTGTTTTCGGCACTTTCGCGTTACAATAAGAAGAAATGACCCGATGATTATGGAGGGACCTATGCAACAGCTCCTTGACGCCGGCGAGATCGTCAGCACCCACGGCGTCCGGGGGGAGCTCAAGCTCCTGCCCTGGACCGATTCGCCGGAATTTCTGCTGGATTTCCCCCGGCTCAGCATCGACGGCCGCTGGTATGACGTGGAGCGCAGCCGGGTGCAGAAGACCTGCCTGCTCGTGAAGCTCCGCGGCGTGGACAGCGCGGAGGACGTCGCCCGCCTGGTGAAAAAAATCGCAAAAATCGACCGGGACGACGTTCCCCTGCCCGAGGGGGCCCACTATATCGCCGATCTCATCGGCCTGCGGGCGCTCTCCGACGGGGAGCCCATCGGCCGGATCACCGACGTGCTCTCCATGCCCGGCAACGACGTGTATGTCATCCGCGGGAAGCACAGCTACCTGATCCCCGTGGTGCGCGAATACGTGGACGAGCCCGATTTTGACGCCGGTACCGTGACCGTCCGGCTGATCGAGGGGATGCAGACCGATGCGAATTGACATTATGACCCTGTTCCCCGACACCGTGGGGGACATGATGAACGAATCCATCCTCGGCCGGGCCCAGGAGCGGGGCTACATCCGCATCGAGGCCCACCAAATCCGGGACTACACCGCCAACCGCCAGAACCAGGTGGACGACTACCCCTACGGCGGCGGCCACGGGGCCATCCTGCAGGCCGATCCCCTCTACCGCTGCTGGCAGGCCGTCTGCGACGAGGCGGCCGGCCCGGTGCACACCGTCTACATGTCCCCCTGCGGCCGGGTGTTCAACCAGGCCAAGGCCCGGGAGCTGCTGCAATATGAGAATATCATCCTGGTCTGCGGCCACTATGAGGGCATCGACCAGCGCTTCATCGACGAATGCGTGGACGAGGAGATCTCCATCGGCGACTATGTGCTCACCGGCGGGGAGCTGCCGGCCATGGTGGTGGCGGACTGCGTGGCCCGCATGGTGCCCGGCGTCCTGTCCGACCCGAGCTGCTTCGAGGACGAGAGCCACTGGGCGGGGCTGCTGGAATATCCCCAGTATTCGCGTCCCGCCGAATGGCACGGCCGCGCGGTGCCGGAGGTCCTGCTCTCCGGCGACCACGGCGCCGTGGACCGCTGGCGCAGAAAGCAGGCCATCCTTCGCACCTTCCACAGGAGGCCGGACATGTTCCGGTCCGTGGTGATCCCGTCAAAAACCAAGGCAGAAAAGAAGTTTCTTGCGGAGCTGGAGGAGGAAGACGATGAATTCAGAAATCGAAACACTCAAACAATGGGTCAATGAATCCCGGCGGATCGTATTCTTCGGCGGCGCGGGCGTGTCCACCGAGTCCGGCATCCCGGACTTCCGCAGCGTGGACGGCCTGTATAACCAGAAGTTCGAATATCCGCCCGAAACGATCATTTCCCACAGCTTTTACGAGCGCCGGCCGGAGTATTTCTTCCGCTTTTACCGGGAGAAGATGCTCCCCCTGGACTTCGAGCCCAACATCACCCACAAGGTCCTGGCCCGCTGGGAGCAGGAAGGGAAGCTCCTGGCCGTGGTGACCCAGAACATCGACGGCCTGCACCAGAAGGCCGGCTCCAGGAACGTCTACGAGCTGCACGGCAGCGTGCTGCGCAACTACTGCGTGCGCTGCGGCAAATTCTATCCCGCGGAATACGTCCGCGACGCCGCCGGCGTGCCCCGCTGCGAATGCGGCGGCATCGTCAAGCCCGACGTGGTGCTCTACGAGGAGAGCCTGGACGGCGACGTCATCGACGGCGCGGTGCGCGCCATCGCCCAGGCGGATCTGCTGATCGTCGGCGGCACCAGCCTGACGGTCTACCCCGCCGCGGGCTTCCTGGGCTATTACCGGGGCGACCGCCTGGCCCTCATCAACCGCGACCCCACCCCCTACGACCGCCACGCCGGCGTCGTCATCCACGACAGCCTCGGCAAGGTGTTTTCGCAGTTGTAAGAATGACGCATTCCTAAGAGGCTCACTGCGCCAAAGCCTTCCCCTCGAGGGGAAGGTGGCGCGAAGCGCCGGCGACGGCGGCGAAGCCGCCTAGTACCTTTAGGTGATGAGGTGAAAGAGGAAAGGGCTCCGAGGCAGCATCGAAAGAACTGCCATCGAATCCTTCAATGCCACCACCTCATCCGTCATTCGGCGGCCAACCACCGCCGAATGCCACCTTCCCCTCCAGGGGAAGGCTTTTCGCCATTTCCTTATCATCACAGGAGGACAACATGGAAAAAGATCGGATCCCAGCTCTGTTCGGCAGCAGCGTATTCAATGAGGACGCCATGCGGCGGTATCTGCCCGCCGAGGCGGTGGACGCCTGGCGCGACTGCCTGGACAACGGCCGGCCTCTGGGTCTGCCCCTGGCCAATGCCATCGCCGACGGCATGAAAAACTGGGCCCTGGAGCACGGCGCCACCCACTATACCCACTGGTTCCAGCCCATGACAGGCTACACCGCCGAGAAGCACGACAGCTTCATCACCCCCATCGGCCCCGGCCGGGTCATCATGGACTTCTCCGGCAAGGAGCTGGTCAGCGGCGAGCCCGACGCCTCCTCCTTCCCCTCCGGCGGCCTGCGCGCCACCTTCGAGGCCCGGGGCTACACCGCCTGGGACCCCACCAGCTACGCCTTCCTGAAGGACGGCAGCCTGTGCATCCCCACGGTGTTCTGCTCCTATTCCGGCGAATCCCTGGATAAGAAGACCCCCCTGCTGCGCTCGGTGGAGGCCGTCAGCAAGCAGGCGGTGCGCATCCTGCGCCTGTTCGGCGACACCGAGACCCACCGGGTCATCCCTCAGGTGGGCCCGGAGCAGGAATACTTCCTGATCGACAAGAATACCTTCCTCAAGCGGGAGGACCTGCGCCTGTGCGGCAGGACCCTCTTCGGCGCCAATCCCCCCAAGGGCCAGGAGCTGGACGATCACTACTACGGCGCCATCAAGCCCCGCGTCGCCGCCTTCATGCGCGAGCTGGACGAGGAGCTGTGGAAGCTGGGCATCCTCTCCAAGACCAAGCACAACGAGGTGGCCCCCTCCCAGCATGAGATGGCCCCCATCTATTCCGACGTCAACACCGCCTGCGACCACAACCAGCTCACCATGGAGACCATGAAGAAGGTGGCCGACCGGCACGATCTGGTGTGCCTGCTCCATGAGAAGCCCTTCGCCGGCGTCAACGGCTCCGGCAAGCACGACAACTGGTCCCTGGCCACCGACGGGGGCAAGAACCTCTTCGCCCCGGGCCGCACGCCCAGCCAGAACGCCCAGTTCCTGCTGTTCCTGGCGGCCATCGTCAAGGGCGTGGACGACTACCCCGAGCTGCTGCGCTGCACCGTGGCCAGCGCCGGCAACGACCACCGTCTGGGCGTCCAGGAGGCGCCGCCGGCCATCCTTTCGGTCTACCTGGGCGCGGAGCTGGAGGCCGTCATCGAGTCCATCGTGGGCGGCACCGACTACATCGACCCCGAGAAGCGCCAGATGCGCATCGGCGTGGACATCCTGCCCCACATTCCCCAGGACACCACCGACCGCAACCGCACCTCCCCCATGGCCTTCACCGGCAACAAATTCGAATTCCGCATGCTCGGCGCCAGCCAGTCCATCTCCGGTCCCAACACGGTGCTCAACACCGTCATGGCCGAGGAACTGCGCCAGTTCGCCGACTACCTGGAGGACTCCAACGCCTTCCAGGAGGACCTGCATGAGCTGATCCGCCGCACCTTCTCCGAGCATCGGCGCATCATCTTCAGCGGCAACGGCTACGACAGCGCCTGGGTGGCCGAGGCCGAGCGCCGGGGCCTGCCCAATCTGCCCAGCACCGCCGACGCCCTGGGCGCCTTCCTGCTGGAAAAGAACGTGGAGCTTATGACCCGCCACGGCGTGTTCACCCGCCAGGAGCTGGCCGCCCGCCACGAGATCTATATGGAAAACTACTGCCATGTGCTGCACATCGAGGCCATGACCATGATCGACATGGTCCAGCACATGATCCTCAACGCCGCCAGCCACTACACCGCCTGCCTGTGCCAGACCATCGTGCGCAAGCGCGAGGCCATCCCCGGCGTCAGCATGCGGGTGGAGGAGGCCCTGGCCGAGTCCATCGCCCATCTGAACGATCAGCTTCTGGCCGAGACCGCCGCCCTCAAGAGCGCGGTGGAGCTGGCCCCCACCCAGACGGGCCCGGAGACCCTGCGCTATTACCATGACGCGATCCTCAGCCGCATGAACGCCGTCCGGACCATCGCCGATCAGCTCGAGACGCTGACCGCCAGCGACTTCTGGCCCTATCCCACCTACTGCGACCTGCTGTTCTCGGTATGATCGGACTGGGTACGCTCATCAACACCGCCGCCATCGTCCTGGGCGGGATCTTCGGCCTGCTCTTCGGCAAACGCCTGGGCGAGCGGCACCAGGACACATTGATGAAAACCTGCGGCGTCACCGTCATTTTCATCGGCATCGCAGGGGTGCTGAGCAAGATGCTCAGCGTGCAGGGCGCGGCCCTGGTCAGCGGCAGGAGCCTGCTGCTGGTGCTCTGCGCCGCCGTCGGCGCGCTGATCGGCGAATGGCTCAACATCGAAGACGGCTTCGAGCGCTTCGGCCAGTGGCTCAAGCGCAAAACCGGCAACGCGAAGGACAAGTCCTTCGTGGACGCCTTCGTCACCGCCTCTCTGACGGTGAGCATCGGCGCCATGGCCGTGGTGGGCGCCATCCAGGACGGCCTTTCCGGCGACAGCTCGGTGCTCGTCACGAAATCCATCCTGGACTTCGTCATCATCATGGTCATGACCTCCTCCCTGGGCAAGGGCTGCGCCTTCGCCGCCATCCCGGTGCTGATACTGGAGGGGAGCCTGACGCTGCTGGCCCGGCTGATCGCCCCGATCATGACCGACGCCGCCCTGGCGAACCTGTCCATGGTGGGCTCCATGCTGATCTTCTGCGTGGGAGTGAACCTGACCTTCGGCAAGCGCATCCGGGTGGCGAACCTGCTGCCCGCCCTGATCCTGGCCGTCGCCGCGGCGTTTTTGCCCATAAGATTATAAATTTGCGTTCCTGCCCTCACCGTACCCATAGGCTCTCTGTCCCTTATGCGCCCGCTTTCAGCGTACCCGTAGGGGCGCATGCCCACATGCGCCCGCTTTCTGCGTACCCGTAGGGGCGCATGCCCACATGCGCCCGCTTCCTCCGCATCCGCAGGGGCGCATACGAATACACCCGGAAGACGAATGACTGAAAAGAGGCCGTTAATGCAATATTTACCGCAGCGAAGACAGGCAAGACTGAAAGAATTTGATTATTCTTCAAATGGCTTCTATTTCATCACCATCTGCACAAAGGAACGGAAATGCATCCTGTCAAAGATTGAAAAACAACCGGACGGTTCCGTTTTGCATCAGCTTACGCAATACGGCCGGACCGTGGAATCGTTTCTTGTCACAATCCCCGGGATCGATCAATTTGTGATCATGCCGAACCATGTCCATATAATCATTCATAAAACAAACGGGAAACCGATCACTTCGGACATCCGTTCCTTCAAAGCCTTGGTGACAAAGAACATCGGGATAAGCATTTGGCAGCGTTCCTTTTATGATCATGTCATTCGTGATGAAGCGGATTATTTGATCAAATGGAGATATATTGACGAGAATCCCGAAAAATGGGCCAATGATGAATATTATTCGTAGAGACGCATGTATCCATGCGATGCGGCGCATGCGGGCGCATCAGGGGATGCGCCCCTACGGATGCGGTGCAGGGAATATGAAAAGGAATAATGTTATGTCAACCATCATTGAACTGACCGATCTCTGCGCCCCGGAGCTGGATGTGTTTGCCCGGCTGACCGAGGCGCAGCTTCGCTCGCGGCTGGAGCCGGAGAAGGGGATCTTCATCGCCGAGAGCCCCAAGGTCATCGGCACCGCCCTGGACGCCGGCCTCGTGCCCGTCTCCCTTCTGATGGAACCGCGGCATCTGGAGGGACAGGGCAAGGCCCTCATGGACCGCTGTCCGGACGTCAGCGTCTACACCGGCGCGCCGGAATTGCTGGAAAAGCTCACGGGCTACCGGCTGAGCCGGGGCATTTTGTGCGCCATGCGCCGTCCCGCCCCCGCGGACGCGGCCGAAATCTGCAAAAATGCCCGCCGCATCGCGGTGCTCGAGGGCGTGGTGGATTCCACCAACATCGGCGCCATCTTCCGCTCGGCGGCGGCGCTGGGCATGGACGCGGTGCTTCTGAGCCCCACCTGCTGCGATCCCCTCAACCGCCGGGCGGTGCGGGTGAGCATGGGTACGGTGTTCCAGATCCCCTGGGCGGTGCTGGAGCGCTGGCCGGAGGACATGGCGCTGCTGCGCGCGCTGGGCTTCCGGACCGCCGCCATGGCCCTGTGCGACGATTCGATTTCCCTGGACGACCCGCGCCTGGGCGCCTGCGACCGGCTGGCCGTCGTGCTGGGCGCGGAGGGCGACGGGCTGGCAAAGGCCACCGTCGCCGCCTGCGACTACACCGTGCGCATCCCCATGCAGCACGGCGTGGACTCGCTGAACGTGGCGGCGGCCTCCGCCGTGGCCTTCTGGCAGCTGCGCGCAGGACCCGCCTGAGGCCGCCGGGACTTCTTTCGCGTTCCATCCAAACGCAAATACCGCAGCAAAAACCCCAGCCGCTCTCGCGGCTGGGGTTTCATTATCGCTTGATGGCCTTATTTTCTGCCCTTTCTGGGCTCCTCGAGGCCCATTTCCTTGAGGGCGTCGCGGCGGCTCAGGTTCACGCGGCCCTTCTCGTCGATCTCGGTGACCTTGACCCAGGTCATATCGCCGATGTTCAGCACGTCCTCGACCTTTTCCACGCGGCGGTTCTCCAGCTTGGAGATGTGCACCAGGCCGTCCTTGCCGGGGGCCAGCTCCACGAACGCACCGATGGGCAGGATGCGCACGACCTTGCCGTAGTACAGCTTGCCCACCTCGGGCACGAAGCAGATGTCGTCGATCATCTTCTTCGCGGCCTGCACGGCCTCGATGTCCACCGCGGAGATGAACACGGACCCGTCGTCCTCGATGTCGATCTTGGCGCCGGTGTCGGCGCAGATCTTCTGGATGGTCTTGCCGCCGGAGCCGATGACCTCGCGGATCTTCTCCGGGTCGATCTTCATGCTGAGCATCTTGGGGGCGTACTCGGAAACCTCGGGCCGCGGCTCGGCGATGCAGGGCAGCATGATCTCATTGAGGATCTCCAGACGGGCCTTGCGGCAGCGCTCCAGCGCGTCGGCGATGATCTCCATGGTGAGACCGTCGTTCTTCAGGTCCATCTGGATGGCGGTGACGCCTTCGGTGGTGCCGGCGACCTTGAAGTCCATCTCGCCGTGGAAGTCTTCCACGCCCTGGATGTCGGTGAAGGTGCGCCAGACGCCGGTCTCCTGATCGGAGATCAGGCCGCAGGAGATGCCGGCCACGGGCCGCTTGATGGGCACGCCGGCGTCCATGAGGGCCAGGGTGGAGCCGCAGATGGAGCCCTGGGAGGTGGAGCCGTTGGAGGACACGACCTCAGATACCACACGGATGGCGTAGGGGAACTCCTCCACGCTGGGGATCACGGGCAGCAGGGCCTTCTCGGCCAGGGAGCCGTGGCCGATCTCGCGGCGGGAGGTGGAGCGGGCGGGCTTCGCCTCGCCGGTGGAGAAGGCGGGGAAGTTGTAGTGGTGCATATAGCGCTTCTCGGTCTCGTCGTAGACGGTATCGAGCTTCTGCGCGGCGCTCAGGGTATTGAGGGTGCACACGGACAGGACCTGGGTCTGACCGCGGGTGAACAGGCCGGAGCCATGGACCCGGGGCAGCACGCCGACCTCGGCGGCCAGGGGACGGATCTCGTCCATGCCGCGGCCGTCCACGCGCTTGCCGGCCAGCAGCCACTTCTTGACCACCTTCTTCTGCATCTTGTAGAGGCAGACCTCGATGTGATCGTCGAAATCGGGATACTTTTCGCCGAACTTCTCCTGGAAGTCCACATGGGCGGCGGTCAGGCGCTCGTCGCGCAGGTTCTTGTCGTCGGTGTCCAGGGCGTACTCGATCTGATCCATGCCGTAGGCCATCAGATCGTCCAGCAGCTCGTGGTTGACGGCGGCCTTCTCGAAGGTGAACTTCGGCTTGCCGATGACGGCGACGATCTCATTGATGAACTCCACGACCTTGATGTTGGTCTCATGGGCCAGGCGGATGCACTCGAGCAGGATGTCCTCGGGGATCTCCTTCGCCTCGGTCTCGATCATGACCACCTTCTCATGGGTGGAGGCGATGGTCACGAAACACTGGCAGGCGTTGCGCTCGTCCTGGGAGGGGTTGATGATATACTGCCCGTCCAGGTAGCAGACGTTGGTGGTGGCGGTGGGGCCGCCCCAGGGCACGTCGGAATAGGCCACGACCAGCGAGGAGCCGATGGCGGCGACGATCTCCACGGGGTTGTCGAAATCATTGGCCAGGATGGTATTGGTGACCACCACGTCGTTGCGCAGCTCGTCGTCGAACAGGGGGCGCATGGGTCGGTCAATGAGGCGGGAGATGAGGATGCCGCGCTCAGACGGACGGCCCTCGCGGCGGTTGAAGCTGCCGGGGATGCGGCCCACGGCGAACATGCGCTCCTCCACCTCGATGGTCAGGGGGAAGTAGTCGAAGCCCACCTTGGGCAGGGGGGAAGCGGTGACGGTGCACAGCACCACGGTGTCGCCGTAGCGGCAGATGGCCTCGGCGTTGGCCAGCTCGGCCACCTTGCCCACCTCCACGGTGAAGGGACGGCCGCCGATATCGGTCTCGAAAATGCGGTGATTCGGAAATTGCTTGTGAGTTACCATAGAATAAAACCTCCTAAGATCTCGTGCATGGGAGGTTTAGCACTTGAAACCGACGCCGAGGCTTCGGCAGCGCTTTCAATTGCTAAGCGGTCCCATGCGGTTTGAAAAATGGGCGACCGAAAGGGCCGCCCAAATACACACAGAAAATTACTTACGGATACCGAGCTTGGCGATGATCGCTCTGTAACGGTTGATGTCCTTCTTGGCCAGATAGTCCAGCAGGCTGCGGCGCTTGCCGACCATCATGAGAAGGCCGCGGCGGGAGTGATTGTCGTGCTTGTGGGTGCGCAGGTGCTCGGTGAGCTCCTTGATGCGGTAGGTGAGGATCGCGATCTGAACCTCGGGGGAGCCGGTGTCGCCCTCATGGGTGGCGTTCTCGGCGATGAGTTGGGCTTTTGCTTCCTTGGAAATCATAACAGTTCCACCTTTCTTGATATTGCCCGCGGACTGAGTGATGGGCTGGCGGACGCCTGCGACGCGCAGGTCTTCCCCCAAAACTCGGGGCCGGGGCGATTGCCGTACTATGATAGCACAAGGCGCCCGGAATGTAAAGTAAAAAATTGCGGTTTTTCTCGTTTTTTTGGCGTTCTCATGGGATTCTTCCAAAAAAGGATGCCCAACAGCCGCCGGGACCATACCCCGCCGGCGCAAAACCCCGGCCGAATGGCGCAAAATGGCCGGAATTGCGCTGTGTTTTTTATGAAAATACAATAAATATATTTTTTACCCCCTTTTTTCATCAGATCGGGATTGAATTTGTGGCGTTTTTGTCATATAATATAGGGGCGCCAAAACAGGAAGCGCCCGCAGGGAAGCATCCCCTGACGCCTCCCTGCGGATTGACATATCGAAGAGGAACTATGCTGAACGTCGTGCTTGTGGAGCCGGAGATCCCGATGAACACCGGCAACATCGCCAGGACCTGCGCCGCCACGGGCAGCGTCCTGCACCTGATCCGCCCCCTGGGCTTCGACATCTCCGACCGGGCCGTGAAGCGGGCGGGGCTGGACTACTGGCCTCTCGTGGACGTCCGGGTGTATGACGATCTGGACGATTTTTTTGCGAAGAATGCCGTGCCCTCGTTCTGGTGCCTGTCCACCAAGGCCCCCCGCCCTTACAGCGAGGCCGAATTCCGCGACGGCGATTTCCTTTTCTTCGGCAAGGAGACCCGGGGTCTGCCGGAGCCGTTCCTCGCCGAGCGCGCCGACCGCTGCCTGCGCATCCCCATGCGCGCCGAGGCCCGGTCCCTCAACCTGGCCAATTCCGTGGCCGTCATCGTCTATGAAGCGCTGCGCCAGCTTTCCTTCCCCCATCTCCGGGAGGCAGGCGGGATGGCGGACGCTGCATATAAATGATCCCATCCATACGCGGCGCCGCCGCATACGAAAAAACAGGAGGAGCTACTATGAACTACAACAAGAAATCCGTTCGTGACATCGACGTGGCCGGCAAGCGCGTGCTCTGCCGCTGCGACTTCAACGTTCCCCTCAAGGACGGCAAGATCACCAGCGACAAGCGCATCGTCGCCGCCCTGCCCACCATCCAGTACCTCATCGACCATGGCGCCAAGGTCATCCTCTGCTCCCACATGGGCAAGCCCAAGGGCGAGTGGAAGCCCGAGCTGAGCCTGAAGGTCGTGGCGGATCGCCTGAGCGAGCTGCTGGGCCAGGAGGTCAAGATGTCCAAGGACGTGGCCGGCGAGGATTCCCGCGCTCTGGCCGCCTCCCTGCGTGACGGCGAAGTCATGCTGCTGGAGAACACCCGCTATATCAAGGGCGAGACCAAGAACGACCCCAAGCTGAGCGCCGACCTGGCCTCCCTGGCCGACATCTTCGTCAACGACGCCTTCGGCACCGCCCACAGAGCCCATTCCTCCACCGCCGGCGTCGCTGAGTACCTGCCCGCCGTGTGCGGCTTCCTGATCGAGAAGGAAATCGGCATCATGGGCAAGGCCCTGGCCGATCCCGCCCGTCCCTTCGTCGCCATCCTGGGCGGCGCCAAGGTTTCCGACAAGCTGAACGTCATCAACAATCTTCTGGAGAAGGTCGATACCCTCATCATCGGCGGCGGCATGGCCTACACCTTCCTGGCCGCCCAGGGCAACGCCATCGGCAAGAGCCTGTTCGACGCGGAGAAGGTCGACTACTGCCGCGACATGATGGCCAAGGCCGCCGAGAAGGGCGTCAAGCTCCTGCTCCCGGTGGACACCGTCGTCGCCGCTTCCTTCCCCGATCCCATTGACGGCCCCATCGAGGTCAAGACCGTGTCCTCCGACGCCATCCCCGAGGATATGATGGGTCTGGACATCGGCGAGAAGACCCGCGAGCTCTTCGCCGAGGCCGCCAAGGCCGCCAAGACCGTCGTGTGGAACGGCCCCATGGGCGTGTTTGAGAACCCGACCCTCGCCAAGGGCACCATCGCCGTGGCCGAGGCCCTGGCCGCTTCCGATGCTGTCACCATTGTCGGCGGCGGCGACAGCGCGGCTGCCTGCGAGCAGCTCGGCTTTGCCGACCGCATCACCCACATCTCCACCGGCGGCGGCGCTTCCCTGGAGTTCCTGGAAGGCCTGGAGCTGCCCGGCATTGCCTGCCTGGAGGACAAGTAAGTTTCGCATATTTCTGGATTTTTGGCGCACAGCTGCAAATAAGTCCGCAAAAAGTTTGATTTTGCTCTTGACTTTCCAGCCCTGGGCAATATAATAGGATATGTTCGCGTCAAAACCCAGACAAATCTGGAATAAATATCAGGAGATTGTGAATATGAACAGAAAATACCGTAAGACCGTCATCGCCGGCAACTGGAAGATGAACAAGACTCCTTCCGAGACCAAGGCCTTCATGACCGAGTTCAAGGCGATCCTTCCCAAGGGCCGCTGGTGTGACATTGCCCTGTGCGTCCCCGCCGTGTGCATCACCACCGCCATGCGCGCCATGCGTGAGACCCGCGTGAGCATCGGCGCTGAGAACTGCAACGCCAATCCCTCCGGCGCCTACACCGGCGAGATCGCCGCCAACATGCTCTCCGACGCCGGCTGCAAGTACGTCATCATCGGCCACAGCGAGCGCCGTGCCATGGGCGAGACCGACGAAGACGTCAACGCCAAGGTCAAGGCCGCCATGGCCGAGGGCCTGATCCCCATCATGTGCTGCGGCGAGAGCCTGGAGCAGCGCGAGATCGGCATCACCAGCGAGTGGATCGCCATGCAGATCAAGGCCGGCCTCAACGGCATCCCCGAGGACAAGATCCGCAAGATCGTCATCGCCTACGAGCCCATCTGGGCCATCGGCACCGGCCGCACCGCCACCCCCGAGCAGGCCGAGGAGGTCTGCGAGCACATCCGCACCGTCATCCGCAAGCTGTACGGCTCCAAGAATGCCCGCGCCATCTCCATCCTCTACGGCGGCTCCATGAACGAGCGCAACGCCTATGACCTGCTGGCCCAGCCCGACATCGACGGCGGCCTCATCGGCGGCGCCTCCCTGGTGCCCGAGAAGTTCGTCAAGATCATCGAAGCGGCCAACCAGCCCACCGCCTGATCCAGCGGCATTTCCTGAAACGAAAAACGCTCCCCGCATCCCGGCACATCCGGGACGCGGGGAGCAGTTTTTCTTTTAGATAATAAATAATAGATAATAGATAATAGTGAATAGAATTGGGGTTTTTCATATCTTCGATATGAAAAACGGAATTAAAAAGTTCAAAAATCACACCGCACCCGTAGGGGCCGATGCCTACACCGGCCTGCCTGCACCGCACCCGTAGAGA